>CALAUH010000188.1 GCA_937892225.1 uncultured Treponema sp. | reverse complement strand
GTTTGGGTATGTTTATGCCAAGAAAAATTGTTCTTCCGTTTGGGGAAGGAACTTATCCAGAATTTGCTACCAAAGGTTTTGAAAAAGAAAATAAGATTAATAAGCTTTTGAGAAAAGAACTAGAAAGTTATATTTCCAAAGTATTTGATGGCAACGAGGATTTAGCTTTCAACATGCTGAGAGCTGATGAAAAATTATGGACGATTCAAATTATTAACGGCAAGAAAGATTTTGGCCATCATCATGTAAATATTGATCCTAATAGTTGTGAACTAGTAAAATTAAGTAGCATTTTAGATGTCAAAAATAAAAAGCTTTTGCAATGTATGAAAGATATTTGTAAGGATTCTAAGGCAAAGTTTCAAGGAACTATTCCTGATGAGTGGTATATTATAGGAAATGATCTTTATCTGCGTCAAAAGGATGCTGAAGGAAAAGAAGAAGAAATTAAGGAAGAAGTTAAAACTGGTGAAATTAAAGAAATTCCTATTGTTACTGGATTTATTGCAAAAGATAAAAACGGCACTATTACAACATTAGGCCGCGGTGGAAGTGACCTTAGTGCCACAATGATTGGTGCTGCTTTGGGTGCAGACGAAATTCAGACATGGAAAGATGTTGACGGTATCATGACTACAGATCCTCGTGTTGTAAAAGATGCAATTTTAGTTGACGATATGTCTTACGAAGAAGCTATGGAACTTTCATTCTTTGGTTCTAAAGTTCTTCATCCAAAAACTATTGCTCCTCTTCAGGCAAAAGGTATTGAAGCCTGGAGTTTGAATTCTCATAATCCTAGTGCACGTGGAACACGTATTGGTAAAGGTCCTTTCGAAAGCCGTGCAAAATCAAGTATTTGCGGTATTTCTTCTCTTAAACACGTAAGTATGATTAGCGTTGGTGGTTCATTGATGCGCGGTCGTACTGGTATGGCTAGTAAAATTTTCAGTGCTGTAAGTAGTGCTGGCTCATCTATTCTTTTAATTACACAGTCAAGCTCAGAATATACAATCAGTTTCTGCGTTAAAGATTCAGAAGCTGCAATGGTAAAAGATGCTTTAGGCAAAAAATTTGAACTTGAAATCCGCGAAAAATTAATCGATGAAATTGAAGTTCATTCTGACTGTGCAATCGTTTCTGTTGTAGGTGACGGTATGATTGCTAATCGTGGTGTTGCAGGTAAATTCCTTAACGCTCTTTCAAGTCAGGATATTAACATTAAAGCAATTGCTCAAGGTAGTTCTGAACGTTGTATTTCTGCTGTAATTGATGGAAATAATGCTGACACTGCTGTTAGAGCTATTCATCAATTCTTCTTCCATACTGCTCAGACTATTGAAGTATTTGCATTTGGTGCTGGTACTATCGGTGGTACAATGATTGATCAGATTTATCAGCAGCATGACAAACTTCTTAAAGAAAATGTTGATATTAAAGTTATGGCTATTACTACTATTGATGGTATGATTTTAAATGAAGACGGCATTGATTTAAGTAACTGGCGTGATCAGATGAAAAAGCCTGATTTCCCATTTGGTCCTCAGAATGTTGATGATATTATTAAATTTGTAAAAGAAAAGAAACCTTTGAATCCTGTTTTTGTTGATTGTACTGCAAGTTACGATTTACCTGAACGTTATCTTGATATTATCAACGCTGGTATGAGCATTGCAACTCCAAATAAACGTGCAAACTCTATGGATATTAATTTCTATAAAGAACTTCGTCGTGCTGCTAACAGAATGCATCGCCGTTTCTTATATGAAACAAACGTTGGTGCTGGTTTACCAATTATTGATACTTTGCAGAATCTTTATAAATCTGGTGATAAGCTTGAAAGCTTTAACGGAATTATGTCTGGTTCTCTTTCTTATATTTTTGGTAAATTGGATGAAGGTGTTAAATTTAGTCAGGCTGTAAAAGAAGCTAAGGAACTTCGTTATACTGAACCAGATCCTCGTGATGATTTGGAAGGTAAGGATGTTGCTCGTAAAGCTTTAATTATTGCCCGTGAATCTGGTTATGATATTGAACTTACTGATATAGAAATGTTCCCTGTATTCCCAAAGAGTTTTGACGCTTCTGGAACTGTAGAAGAATTCATGGCAAAACTTCCTGAAGTTGATGATTATTTTGAAAAGAAAATTGCTGATCTTAAAAAGAAAAATATGGTTTTGCGTATGGGTGCTACAATTAAGGACGGTAAAGCTAGTGTTGGTATGATGGAAGTTCCTGTAACAGATCCACTTTATTCTGTTCGTGGTGGTGAAAACGCTTTTGTATTCTACACAGAACGTTATCAGCCAATTCCATTAACAGTTCGTGGTTACGGTGCAGGTGCTGGAGTTACAGCGGCTGGCGTATTCGGTGATATATTAAGAACTGTTTCGTTCAATCCAGAGTGATATAAAATAGCCACAGATGAACACGGATAAACACAGAGTCTGTTTCATACTTATCTGTGTACATCTGTGTGTATCTGTGGCTAATTATGTGGAGTGTTGTATGGATAAGTTTGTTTTAAGTGTTCTTGTTGAAAATAAAGCGGGTGTTTTAAGTCGTGTTTCTGGTTTGTTCAGTCGTCGCGGTTATAACATTGATTCTTTAACTGTTTGTGAAACTAGTAATCCAAAAAATTCAAGAATGACAATTGTTGTTAAAGGTGATGAATATATTCTTGAACAGATTCAAAAACAACTTGCAAAACTTGAAGAAGTTATTTCCATAAAAAAATGTGAAAAAGCATCTACCTCACAAAGAGAAATGGCTTTAATAAAAGTTAAAGCAGAAGGTGTAAACAGAGGTACAATCATAGAAACATGTGATATTTTTAGGGCTCACATTGTTGATGTTGGAATTGAATCTGTAATTGTAGAAGCAACTGGTAGTGAAGAAAAAATTGAAAGTCTAATCAGACTTTTAGAACCATACGGTATTTTGGAATATGTAAAAACAGGTCTTACAGCGTTAGACCGCGGTTCAATAGTTATGTAAGTTTCTGCCATATATATTCTTGAATTGCAATACTGTTTTTATATGGAATTATGGTATTTGCAATTCTAAATATTTTAATATTCAATGGAAAATCATTTTCATTACAAAGATTAATATCTTTTTTAGTTTCAGAATCTTTTTTTATATTTTTGAGTATAGGTAAATCTGCAGAAAGTTTTTTATCATCATAAAAAATAAAAACAGGGCAGATGATAAAATCATTTTTTAATTCAGGCTTCTGTATTTGAATATCTGTTATTTTTTTTGCAATTAGTTTTAAATCATCTTTTGAATATTTTTTTTCTTCAAAATTTTCGAATTTTATCCAGAGAGGCATTTGTCGCACGAATTTAAAATCATCATTATATTTTTTGATAATTTCTTTCTGGAGATTTATAAGTTTTATTTCATCATCTGGATGCAGAATTAATTCTATCACAAAAATAGTATAAACTTTTTTTAAAAAATGTTATAGTTATATCAAACTGGAAATTAGGGATGTATATGGAAAACTTTATTTTAAAATTAAAAAATTATTTTTTAGAGTTAAAGAAAATGAAGAAATCTACTAAGATTATTTTATTAGTTATTGCAATTATTTTTATTGCTGACGCTGCGCTTTTTGGTGTTGTATTAAAAGGAAAGAAAAAATCTAATCTGGTTCTTACTTATTCAGATGAATCTTTTGCAAAAGAAAATTTAATTTCTATTAATTCAAATGCGAGAACTGGAGAAATAAAAAATGGTGAGTTTGCATATTATCAGTTCAGTGAAAATCAGAAAAATAAAATCAATTCGTATTTTGAAAAGAATAAAAATGCTTCTTTGCTGCTTCGTATCCGTTTATCTTGTAATGATGTAAATTTGTTTAATAAACAGAATGATTTTAAATTCGGTTATCTTTTATCGTCAAATTTTAATGATAAAGGTGATTTTAATGAAAATCTTGTAGAAATTAATAAACTTGTAAATGTAAAAGCTGATGAAAATGAATTATTAAACCAGGGTAACTTATATACTTTTGATGTTGCTCTTGCAATGCCTGTTGATGATTTTGAAAATATTATTATGCCGGAAGGTTTCTTTGTTACATCATCTTTAAATTGTAATATTCAGGGGGCATGTATTGTTCCTTCAGAAATCGGTTTTGATAAATCTCTTGAAGTTCCTTATTATGCTTTTTCAAGTTTAGGTGGAATTGTAAAAGATTTTAATATTGATTTTACCGGCGGTTCATTGATTTTTCCGACTCAAAACGCTTATGACAGAGTTATGCCGGAAATTGTAATAAAACTTACAAATGATTTAAGATTTAATTCAGAAATTAATAAATCTATTAGAGTTAAAATGAAGGTCGGAAAAGAAGAAATCTTTGTAAAATGTACAAAAAATGCAAAAGAATTAATAATGCCTTCTTCTTCATTAATAAATCCTTTTTCTGTTATAGAATTATCTGATAATAAAAATGCAGTAACTGGTATGTTAATGCGTCAGACTATTTTGAAAAAAACTGCTTCTGGAGAAAATCAGGAAGATGGTATTATTTATGTTCCAATTAGAACTGACCCTGGTTTGATTTTGAATTTTAGTCCGGAAAACTGGCGTACAAGAGATTATGAAATCTTTGAATGGGACAGATTACCAGGAATTATTTTCTTTGATACAAGAAACTATACTGTTCAGGATAATTTCTTTAGAAGACTTGCATTTTATATAGAAAAAGCCGGATATAAAGGTCGTCTTTTAACAAATGATGAATTGGGAACAATGCATGGTTTTAATGCTTTGGATTACAGGGCAGAAACTCTTGCTGACTTTTTTAATAAGGCAACAGATTTGAATTTTAAATTAAATAAAGAAGAACTTATTTTAAAAACAATTCTTTTAGAAAATGGAATTCTTCTTGCAGACGGTCAGAAAGTAAAACCTGGTTATGGTGCAATTGTTTCTATTTCTCAAGAATCTACTCCAGCTTTAAGAAATCAATTGCTTGCACATGAAGCATGGCATATGTTGTTTTTTATTGACGAAGAATTTAGAAATTACGTTGGAGCCGCATATTATACAATGGATCCACAGTCAAGAGATTTCTTAATAGATTATTTTAAATCACAGCCAAGTTTAGGTTATGATGTAACAGATGAATATTTAATGCATAATGAATTTATGGCATATATTTTACAGAACACATTTAATAATGTAGGACAGTATTTTGTAAATCATGCTTACTGGGCATCTGTTCAAAAATATACGCCTGATTTATGTAAATATGTTATAGATACAAAAGGGCAGGGATTTACAGATTCTGCTCTAATGTTACAGTCTTATGTATTCGATAAATATGGCGTAATTTGCGGTTGTTTGAATTTAATTCAAAGATAACTGAGTTACATCTGTATTGAATTGTTTTAATGCTTCTATTGTAGATGGAGGTCCGTGTCCCGGCATAACGACCTTTCCATCTTGTTGTGAAAGAATTTTCTGTTCAATATTTGAATTTAAAATGAATTTTGAATAACTTGAGTTTGTACTTCCCATGGAACCTGCGAAAATAACATCACCGGAAAATAAAATATTTTCAATTTCGTAGACTACTGAATCAGATGTGTGTCCCGGAACTGCCATGTAATGAATATCCATGTTTGCAAGTTTTAGTTTTCCGTCTCCGGTAATGACATTAGTCTGGTCACCGGCAATTTCCCAGTCAGCAGCGTAAATATCTGGGGTATATATTTTCTGTAAAGTTTTTATTCCTTCTACGTGGCTTTCGTGATTATGTGTAATTAAAATTGCGGAAAGTTTAAAACCGTTATCTTCTATTTGTGATATTATTTCTTTTGTAATTTTTCCTGGATCTATAATTACGGCTTCTTTTGTCTGTTCGTTTACAACAAGATAGCAGTTAGAAAATCCATTTATGTTCAGGTGAAAATAAACTTTCATTTTGCCTCTCCATTGTTATTATCAGAATTACTTAAATCTTCACTGTCAGTTTCTGTTCCTAAAGTTAAATCAGTTCCTTCTGTAGAAAAAGCAGCTTCTCTTGTATTTGACATTTTAAAAGATACGTTTGTACGTTTTGTTTCATAAAAGAGTGCTTTTTTAAGATTGCAGTTTCTAAAAGATGTATCTACTAAAGTTGCATTTATGAATCTGGAATTAAATAAATCTGAATCATCAAAAGATGACTGAAATGCTTTTATACCGTTAAAATTGTCCTGAATCATGTCGCTGGAGGTAAAAAGACAGTGTGTAAAATTGCTTCCCGAAAATGAAGTGTAGATAATGTTGCTTTTAATCAGATTGCAGTCATTCATTATTGTAAAATCAAAAATGCACATTTTAAGAAGAAGATTTTCTGAATGAATGTTTGAAAAAGTACAATGAATAAAACTGCATCCGTAAAATTTTTTATTTGATAAATCTAAGTCTTTAAAAATCAAGCCGTTTGCATTTAGCCCAACGATAATATCATGTTCCTGAATATATTTATAAATTTCTTCTTTCGCTTTTCCAGGATTCGGTGAATGGTCTAGACAGTAAGATTTTTCGTCGATTATTTCACCGTTTTCGTTAAAAGTTGAAAGAGCAATGTTTTTACAATAGTGAACAAGACATTTATTCGCAGTGAACATATTTTTATTATAGAATAAAATAAGATATTTATCAAATCGCAAAACATAACAATGGGGACAGTCCTCTTATTCTTTAGTTGTTAATCCTTTCTTTTTATAGTAAAATGATTTTATGATTTGTTGGAAATGTGGTACAGATATTAAACTTGAAAATATATCTAGAAATTCGGAATGTCCTTCGTGTAAAGTAGATTTACATTGTTGCAAGGCATGTAAGTTTTTTTCACCTGGAAATCATTATGATTGTAAAGAATCGGTAGATGAATTAATTGCAGATAAAGAACGTTCAAATTTCTGTGATTATTTTAAATATAATGAAAATCTTTCGGTTTCTAAAAATAATAAATCTCAAGAAGCAAAAGATGCATTTAATGCTTTGTTCGGGTAAATTATGGTAGATTTTGCGTTTTTAGATTCAGGTACTGGTGGAATTCCATATCTGACATATCTTTTAAATAAGCTTCCTTCTGCAAAATGTGTTTATGTTGGAGATACTGTAAATTTTCCCTATGGTGAAAAATCCCATGAACAGATTGTTCAGTGTGTATTGAAAATTGCAGATAAAATAATTAATGAATTTTCACCAAAAGTTTTTATTGTTGCATGTAATACAATGAGTGTTAATTCTTTAGATGTTTTGAGAGAAGCTTTTCCTAATCATCAGTTTGTGGGGACAGTCCCTGCCATTAAACTTGCTTCAAGTATTTCTAAAAAAAGAACTATCGGTCTTCTTGCAACAAAATCTACTATAGAAAATCCATATAATATTGATTTAAAAAATCATTTTGCATCTGATTGTAAATTGATTTTAAGAGCTGATCCTGAATTAATTTCGTTTATTGAAAAAAAATCTTTTACAGCTACAAAAGAAGAATGTGAAAATGCAGTTCTTCCTGCAGTTAATTATTTTACAGAACAGGGAAGTGATACAATCATTTTGGGATGTACACATTTTTTAAATCTTGCAGAATTAATTCAGGAAGTAAGTGATAAAGTTTCTGGCGGAACTTTACGAGTAATTGATTCAAGAGAAGGTGTAATTAACAGGGCTCTTTCTATTTTTAATTCAATGGATAATTCAAAAGAGGTTACTAATCATACAGAAAAATCAAAATTATATATAACAGGTTTTTCAGAAAAAAAAGATCAGGCAGAATATGATGTAATCTGTCAAAAATATGATTTGGAATGGGGCGGTTTGTTAAAATAATTTAAAAAAAAATTGTTTACATTTACTGAAAATCATATTATTTTATTATTAATCTAATTTTTTAGGAGAAGGTATGAGTAACTTTTTATTGATTGCTATTATAGCAGTTGTAATTGTATTTCTGTTTTTTATTTCTTATAAAAAAGTTCCAAAAAACAGAATTGGTATTCGTGTAGGGCCATTTGGTTCAAAAACTGTAACAGGAAAAGCAATTTTTGTAATTCCATTTTTACAGAGAATAGATTACATGACTCTTGAAAATATTCAGGTAGATTTTGTATCTAAGGATTCTATTCCGACACAGGATGCAATCAATATTAAAGTTGATGCAGTTGCAAATATTTCTGTTTCTCAGGATCCAGAAACAATGAAACGTGCTGCTGCAAAATTTATTGGTTATACAACAGATGATATAGCTCAGGTTGTAACTCCAGTTTTAGAAGGTAATATTCGAGAAATTATTTCACAGATAAAATTAAAAGATTTAATTCAGGGTGATAAAAAAGTTCTTGCAGAAAAAGTTGCAGAAAACGTTAAACCAAATCTTATTGATTTAGGTCTTGAACTTACAACTTTTAATATTCAGAACTTTAAAGATGATAACGGTGTAATCAATAATCTTGGTATTGAAAATACAGTTGCTATTTCAAAAGATGCCGCTAAAGCAAAAGCTATAGCAGAAGCAGAAATTAAAATTGCACAGGCTCAGGCAGATAAAGATGCAAATGATGCTCGTGTTGCTGCTGAATTGGAAATTGCACAGAAACAGAATGATCTTGCAATTAAAAAAGCAGCATTACAGTTACAGGCAGATACAGAAGCTGCAAAAGCTGAAGCTGCAAAAGGTATTGAAACAGAAAATCAGCGAAAAGTATTAGAAATTAAAGCCGCTGATGCAAATATTGCCAGACAGGAAAAACAGATTGAAATTCAGGAAAAAGAAGTTTCAATTAAAGAAAGAGCTCTTGATGCTGAAGTAAAGAAAACTGCAGAAGCAGAAAAATTTGCTGCTCAACAGAAAGCAGATGCAGAATTATATACAAGACAGAAGAATGCAGAAGCTGAAGCATTTGAAAGACAGAAAAAAGCTGAAGCAGAAAAAATTGCAATGGAAAATGAAGCTGCCGGTAAAAAAGCACTTGCTCTTGCAATTCAGTCTCAGGGAGAAGCTGAAGCTGCTGCAGTTAAAGCTAAACTTGTTGCAGAAGCAGAAGGTATGCGTGAAAAAGCAGAAGCGCTTAAAGAATATGGTGATGCCGCAAAACAACAGATGCAGCTTGATGCACTTAAAGTTTATTTTGAGCAGTTACCAAAAATTGCAGAAGCTTCTGGAAAAGCATATCAGAATGTTGATAAGATTTATATGTATGGTGGAGAATCATCAAAACTTACAAAAGATATTATGACAAATGTAACACAGGTTTCTGAAAGTCTTGGTGAAACACTTGGCATAGACTTAAAAACAATACTTGGTAAAGTTTTAGACAAAACTGATAAGAAAAAATCAGAAGATAAATAAAAATAAGAAAGCAGTTTTAGGAAACTAAAACTGCTTTTTTTTTGAAATTGTGAGTTTAACTCTGTATTTTTATAATTAAATATATCTTATTATAAGAATGGAAAGAAAATGTATTACGTTTGAATAATACTTATTTTAAGGATATTATAGGGTATATGAAAAAATTTAAGTTTATTTTTACAGTAATTTTATTTATCAGTTGCAGTATTTGTTTATTTGCAGAAGAGAAAAAAATCCAGGATATAGAAGATTTAAATGTAATTTCTTTAGCTGCAACTACAGATAATTCTCTTGTTTTATTGAATGTAACTAATAATGAAAAATGGCATTCCTGTATATATGCATTTAATCCTGAAGCAAAGAAGGGTAACTGGAGAATTAAAAAAGTATGGGACAAGTGTGATGAATCCGGTATAGGATCAATTCGTACTTTAGTATACAGTCCGTTTTCAGATAGATTTTATTTTACAGTTGCATGGGATTCGGAAAATGAACATTATAATGGATTATATACAGTCTGTTCTGATAAAATTAAAAATAGCGATTATCTTGATATAAAATTTTTACCGCTTGAAATAGGTTTAAGTTACATAATTGTAAATAAACAGGGAGTCTGGTTATTAAAAGATCAGGAGACATTCAGAGGTTCTTATAAATATCCGTGGCATTATGCAAGTTTATATCAGATAGAAGATGAAAAAGGAGATTTTTTATTAAAAGAGCCAGAAAATTCAAAAGTTATAAAATCAATGAGTTACTGGCGTGCAGAAAATGTTCCAAGAGAAAATATAGATAAACAACCGCATAGTTATAGTCGTGAATATATTTTTCAAACTACTGATAATGTTTTACTTATTAGAGATATAGATAATGTTTCGTGGTGGACTTATAACTGTATAACAAAAAAATCAGACTTGTATAAAACATATGATGAAGCTCAATCTGCTGCATTGTTATTTGACAAAGAATATTTAAATGATAATGAATGGAGAAAAACTTTAAGCTATATAACTTTAATGATTATAATTTTTGTAAGTTGTTTATTATTGATTTTTATAGTTTTGTTTTTAGTGAATAGAAATATTGCTAAAAATAAAGAGTTAAATTCTGTAAAAAGTCGTAATAAAATGACTTTTGAAATTCAGGAAAAAGAACGTGCAAAAATCAGTCGTGATATTCATGATTCAGTTGTTCAGGATATCCGAGTTATCCGATTGGAAACAGAAAATCTTGTTGTCGATGAAAGTTCGAAAGCAAAACAATCAAAAATTGAAGATATCGCAACTGATTGTATCATTAAACTTAGAAACATATGTTACAATCTTACTCCTGCAGAACTTGCTATTCAGAATAAAAATGAATCTTCTGAATTTGAGCTTATTTCAATCATAAACTCTCTTGTTCAACAGTTCAGTTCACGAACTCATTTTCCTTGTGTATTTAAAGTAGAAGAGGGTTTTGAATATCCTGTGTTGGAAAGAGATACAACTCAAAATCTTTTCCGTGTAATTCAAGAAGCATTGACTAATATAGAAAAACATTCGTATGCAACACAGGCTTCTATATTTATAAAAAAAGAAAATAATAATTTATTAATATATGTAACAGATGATGGAATTGGATGTAGTCAGGAAGAACTTCAAAAGAAATTAAAAAGAAAAGATCATCTTGGTTTACGTTCAATGATGGATAGAATGGAATTAATTGGTGGAACAATTGAATTCTTCACTGCACAGGATGACGGTATGGAAATAAAGATTTCATTACCGTTGGATAATTTATCTAAAACAACGGAGTCTAAATAATGAAAAATATTGTATATATCGTTGATGATCATAATATGGTTAGAAATGGATTAAAATCATGGCTGGAAGCTCATACAAAATATCGTGTTCCAAAAGATTTTTCAACATCGAAAGAATGTTTAGAATGTCTTGAATGTCTGAAAAAATTTGAAGATGAACATACGCTTGAAATTTTTCCGGAAATTATTATCGTTGACGTTCAGCTTATAAATGAAACTGGTTTTAATCTTGTACAAAGCATTACAAAAAAATGGCCGGAAATTAAATGTGTAATGTATTCAATGTTTGATACAACAGGTTTTGTTTTACAGGCAAAAGATTCTGGTGCTAAAGGTTATGTATCTAAAGTTGCAAAAGAAGAAGAACTTGTTCATTGTCTGGATGTTGTTCAGGAAGGCGGTACTTATATTCAATCAAGTATGATAGAAGCACAGAATAAAATCAGTTCGATTGTTTCTATTTTAACAAAACAGGAACGTCACATTTTTGAAGCAATTTTACAGGAAAAAACAAATTCTCAGATTTGTGATGAATTATTTTTATCATCTAGAACTGTAGAAAATTATACGAGCCGTCTTTATTCTAAAATCGGTGTAAAAAGTCGTGAAGAATTAATTTTAAAATTTAAATAACCTGATTTTTGGTGCATCAGGGAGAATTATATTATTATATAGGACAATTTTTTAATAAATTATTTTTGTTAAAAAATTGTCCTTTTTTTATTAAAATAATTAACTAAATATCGTAAAAATTTAAACTTTAATCATAATTTTTTTTACTTAATCTGAATTTAGACATAAATTTTAACTCAAATTCCTAAATAATTGCATTCATTTATAGGGTGTTTGACTTTATTATAATCCTAGATTAAAAGACATCTATTAGGAGGATTATTAGATGAAAAAGTCATTGACTATCGTTGCATTACTTATGTGTGTAACATGTTTGTTCGCTGCTCCAAAAAAAGCTAAGAAAGCTCCAAAAGCAGCTGGTAAAATTAAGGTTGGTATTATTAACAATCCACCTTCAGAATCAGGATATCGTGCTGCTAACGTAAAAGACTTCGAATCAGTATTTACAGCAGAAAAAGGCTACAAAGTAACAACATACTACAGCCTCAAGAACGACGAACAGCTCAATGCTGCTGCTCAGTTCATTACAGACGGTGTTGACTACATTCTTCTTTCTGCAGCTGCTACAGACGGTTGGGAATCAGTTCTTAAGAATGCAAAAAAAGCTGGAATCAAAGTATTCCTCTTTGACCGTATGTTAAACGCAAGTGAAGATCTTTATGAAGCAGCAGTTGTTTCTGATATGGCTAACGAAGGAAACACAGCTGTAGCATGGCTCAAATCTCTTAATCTCCCAGAATATAACATCATCCACATTCAGGGGGCTATGGG
>CALAUH010000187.1 GCA_937892225.1 uncultured Treponema sp. | reverse complement strand
AACTGAGTGGAGACATGGAACGAATTCACCGTCTGTACCGATAACGTCTAATACTTTTTTACCAGCACGAGTCATGATGTCCATATTTAATACTACGTATTCTGAGTCTGTAAGTTCAATACCATTTTTAGAAATTGGTGAACCGAGTGGACCCATACAGAAAGGAATTACATACATTGTACGACCGTGCATACATCCTTTGTACAAACCTTTCATTGTTGCTTTTAATTCTACTGGATCAATCCAGTGGTTTGTAGGACCAGCATCTTCTTCTTTTACTGAAGAAATAAAAGTACGTCCTTCAACACGAGCAACATCGCTAGGAAGTGAGCGGAAAAGGAAGCTGTTAGGTTTTTTAGCTAATGGTGTAGCTAAGCCTGCGTCTACGCATTTCTTCATCAAGCGGTCATATTCAGCTGTAGAACCGTCACAAACGTAAACATCATCAGGTTCACACATCTTAACACATTCTTCAATCCATGCCTTAATTTTAGCATGTTTAATATCATTTAAAGTCATGATAACTCCTTATATTTTTAAGCCTTTTAAAAAGACCCATTTTATACCAATTATAAGTATACTAATTTTTGATAGTTAATTCAATTGTCTTTTATTTTAAAATTACCCATGTTGCACCAGAACCACCTTCTGCATTTGATTTTGGATGCCCTGACATTCCGCAATGTTTGTTGTTTTCAATAAACCTTCGAACAGTTTCTCCTAAAACAGGATCAGTACCAGTTGTATGTATTCCTTTTCCGTGAATTATAAGAATTTTTTTTAATCCTTTTCTAAGACAGTCGTTTACGAAACCTTCCAGTCTTTGTTCTGCTTCATCTTGATGTAATCCATGTAAATCTATACTGGCTTCATATTTCATGTTCAGAAGATAATTTCTATCCTGCATCTTTGTTTTTGTTACATTTTCTTCCGCAATTTTATCTTTATCAATGACGCCGTATTTTCTTAGCCATATATCCATTGGATTTGCATCTTTAGATTTATATTCTTTTTCAAATTCGGCTTCTTCTTTTATTAATTTTTCTTCTTTTGTCGGTGCGTTTGCTTTTTTTTGAGAAACCTGTATATTTTTTGATTGAGATTTATTTTGTTTTTCTTTTGCCTGGATTTTATCCCATTGGTTAAGAATATCATTCATATTCATAATAGACCCCGCTTATTTTATTAATAAAATGTCTTGTGTATTACACCAGCCGTTTATATCACCAATCTGAATATAATACCAGTCTTCTGAATGTTCTTTTAATTCAATTCTGGAGCCTGATGGAATTTCTGATTTTGATTCAGCAGTTTCTTCTGGAATTGCAAGTATTTTACATCCTTTGCTGATTGCAAAATGTTTGTTTACTTTTGAATATGAATAAATTAAAAGAGTTAATGAAACTGCAAGAATTGTACAGAAAATAATTATTTTAAGAAGTTCTTTTCTTCTTATAAAGAGAATTAACATTAAAATACTGATTACAAAAAATAAGATTGAAAGATAAAAAATAAAAACTGGAAATTCATTTTGGTCAGAAGGTAATCCTAATTCATTTTCGAATGCGATTCTTTCTTTTTTGTATTTAGAAAAAACAGAATGCCTTTCTTTACTTCTTAAATTGCAAAGTTTTATACAATCATCTGAAGATAAAGATTTTGTTTCTATTGGTGAAGTAAAATTTGATGTTTGAACAAATGCATCTGGATAATAATTTTTCTGTTCTGATGAAGTGTTTCTTTCTTTTTCTTCTATATTTAATTTAATGTTTGGAAATTTAACATCATTTTTACATCCGTTATAATCAGTTACCTGAATGTGAAAATCCGGGAAAGATAATTCTCCTGTTACCAATGGAGTCCATTCAAAATCACTTATTGGTAAAATAATGCCGGAATATTCTTTATTTGTGACTTTTGTTTCTAGAAAACTGTATTCTTTTAATTGTTTAAATATTGAATCTTTAGGTAACTCCCAGCTGAAATTATGTAACTGGATAATATATTGCAAACTTAATGTGAATCTTAATTTTTCACCTTTTTTTGTTGTTATAACAGTCTGTTCTTTTGTTTCTGAAGAAATTTGTGTACCGTCAGAAAAATCAATTATTACTATTGGTGACTGTTTGTTGGGATTAAAATTTAAATTTAACTGTTCAAAAGGAATTTGATATGTTGTATTGTTGATTTTGATTTTATAAGGTTCTATTTTTATAAGACCTTTTTTGTTGAAAATTACTTTTGCTTCTATTTTTGTTCCTTTTTCAAAATTTTCAATATAATCAATTTTTCTTACCGATGTGATTTTATAATCATCTGAATTATATGAACTTTCTGTTGGAACTAAGGTGATTTGTTCTGGGGTAATGTTTTGTATAATTACCTGATATATAATTTCTGAGTTTGTCTGAAACTGTTGATTTTGAAGATAGGTAAATTTTAAATTTTGTAAAAGATTTGTATTTATTGTTTGAGAAAATAAAGCTGATGTAAAAATTAAAAATGATGATAAAAAGGTTAGAAATCGTTTGCAAGATTTTCTGTCTGTGTTGTTTCTGAGTTTTTCCATTGCTTTGTATCATTCTCCTTTATCTGTTCAAAAATTGCATCTTCCAAATCGTTTTTAGAAGAATCCGTTTGTGTTGTTGTCGGAATTACTGTTGCTTCATTCTGTTTTGTCTCAACATTAGAAAGTTGTATTGAAAGTTCAAGATTAATTTTTGCATTAAGGTTAGAACTGTCTATTTCAAGTGCTTTTTTAAAGTTTTCACTTGCTTTATCATAATTTCCATTTCTGTGATAAATAATTCCTGTATTATAGAATGCTGCAAATCTTACATTTTCAGGTGCATCTTTTGAAATGCTTGAGAATTTTTGTATTGCAGCTTCATCTTCATCAAGCATAGAATATGAAGTTCCTAAGTTTAATAAGGCATAATTTTCTACTTCTTTATCATTTTCTTTTTTTGCAGAATTCAATGCAGTTAAAAAAGATGAAACTGATTTTCCGTATTGCTTTTGATTAAATGCATAAGCACCTTTTAAAATATTTGTTGTATTTGAATTACAGCCTGTAAAAATGAATGCGAAGAAAATCATAGATGCAGCGGTTGTTTTTTTCATGTCGAATTTAATATTTGAAAAATCAAGTTCTGTTACAAAATAACTTAAGAGGAAAAATACAAGTGCAAAGAAAAGAAATAATTTATATCTTGGAACAGGTTTTGCTTCGTAAGAAACAATCTGTCCGTCTGAAGTTTTTAATTGTGATAATAATTTTACTGCAGAGCCTTTTTCATTTGCATTTATAAAAAGAATTGGTGTCTGATCCATGTAAAAGCCAGAACTTCTTTTTGCTTCTTCGATTGCCTGTAATATTTTTTCTGTTCTAAGTGCTGTTTTTACCGAAGTTTTTCCATCACCAGCTAAAACCGTTGTTTCTGTTTCCTGTCCGAATCCAATTATTGTTACAGGAATTCCGGCTTTTATACATTCGGTTAATGCGTTTTTAAAATGTCCGTCGGTTTCTTCTCCATCTGTAAAAACCCATATTCTTCCTGCAGATGAAAAATTTGTCGGAAAAGATTCTTTTGCTTTTAAGATTCCTTTTTCAAGACTTGTTCCCGGAGCTGTCATTAATTTTGAAGAAAGGGCAGAAAGAAGTGATTCAATCATTGCATAATCTTGTGTTAATGGAATTGCAGTTATGCCATCTCCTTTTGAAAGAATAATTGAAACTGATGAAGCATTTTCGGGTTTGCTGTTCATGGAATTTATAAGTTTTTGTGCATATACAGCAGAGGATTTTAAACGTGTCATATTTGAAGGACCGTCTGTTGCATTCATACTGTTGGAAATATCAAATACAAAACTGACTGATGTACCATTTTTCTGAACAGGGACTAAATATGTTCCCCAGTAGATTCCTGCATATGCAAATATTAGCATAATCCATGTTAGTGATAAAAAGAAAATTCGAATGTTCAATATTTTTTTGTAATTGAATATTCGTTTTAATCCTGGAATGCTTTTATGAAATTTTAACTGTTTTTCTGTATAACTGGAATTT
Source organism: uncultured Treponema sp. (assembly GCA_937892225.1). Classification (GTDB taxonomy): domain Bacteria; phylum Spirochaetota; class Spirochaetia; order Treponematales; family Treponemataceae; genus Treponema_D. The sequence continues at coordinate 40,299 of CALAUH010000187.1, read as the reverse complement.
TTGTTGTTTTTATATACTAAAAAGAGAATTGCCGGAATGAGTAATAAAAGTCCTAAAAAACTTAATGGTCTGTCGCAAGTCATTTATACTCCTTAAATCTGTTCGCCTAAAAATAGATGTTTAATTATCCATGCTAAAATGAATAAAAGAATGCCGGCAAAAAGAAATTTGTCAAAATATAAATTATTTATTGTTTTATAAGTAAAGTTCTGAGAAACATTTTCTGATTTAATTACGTTTTCTAAAGTTGAATTTAATTCTTCTATTGAAGTAACTTCAAAATATCTTCCTTGAGAAATTGTTGCTATCTTTTTTAATGCATTTGCATCAAAGTTAGAATCATATTGTCCATAGTACGATTTTTTTTCTTTTGGATCATAATATTGAATAGACATTGAGCCTCGGGTACCAATTCCTACTACATAAATCGTAATTTTTTTTGATGCAGAAATTTGTGCTGCTGTTTCAGGATGGATTTCTCCAGCGTTGTTTTCTCCATCAGTTAAAAGAATTATACATTTTTTAGGAGCGGAAGAAGACATCAGATGACATACGGCTGTACTTAATCCGTCTCCAATTGCAGAACCGTTGCCGAACATCCCTAAATCAATTTCATCAAGTCGTTTATAGAATTCGTTGTGATTTACAGTTGGTGGAACTAAGATAGAAGCATTACTTCCTAAACCAACTAGTCCGAAACGAACTCCGTCATGATTAGCGGCAAGTGTTTTAATTGTACTTTTAGCGGCATCAATTCTTCTTGAATTATTAATATCTGTTGCAGCCATAGAAGGACTTGTGTCTAAAACGAAAATTATGTCTGTACCGAGACTTGTGTATATTTTTTCCTGTTTTATGATTACAGGGTCTGCAAATGCAATTGTAATCAAGATGAAAGAGAATAATTTTAAGATTTTGCAGAATATAGAAATTGAATTTCTAGTTTTACCTTTTGGTAAAAAAATACGACCGTTCCACATTCCAAGAACTGCAGGAAAAGTGATTTTAGAAAATAATTTTAATTTGCGTAAAATAAAAAGCAGAGGAATAAATAATAAACAGAAAAACGCAGATGGATTTTGAAAACTAGGCATTATTTTTCTTCTCCGGTTGTTCAATTATTTCTATATTTCTAATTAATTTTTGAATTAATTCATTTTTTTCATCACTTTTAAAAGATGCATTGTCACTGTAACGGATAAAGTCTGTTCTTATAAAAGTATTTGCAATTCCAATAAAAGCATCTTCTTTTTCGTTTTTAATTAAATGATTTGTCCGTTCATAAAATCCGTTTAATAAATCTGATGTAACAGTTCTTGTAAAAGGATAATCAAAGCGGATTTCCAGATAGTTTCGTATAATCTGCTGTATATTTGCTGCTGTGTTTCTGTCTGATTGTGTATTATCATCATTTATTGTGTTTAATTTTTTGATGGTTAATTTTTTGTTTTTGTTATATTTGTGCTGTAAAATTTTAGTCTGTATAAAAAAAGAAAGTTCTTTATGTTTTATGATTAATCGTATTATAAGAATTATTGCGACTAAAAAAGCTATTATGATTCCATAAATTTTATATGTAGTTCCAGGCAGCAGTAATGGAGAAGAAATTTCTTTTATACTGGAAACATTATTTTCTTCTACAATTGAATTAATTTTTATGGAATTGAATTTTAGCATATATTGATTTGAATTTGAATTTAATGCAAGTCCAATATCATAATCAGGGAAAACAATTTCTCCTGTCTGCCATGGAATAAAATCAATTGTTAATGTGTATGAGTTTGCACCTGTATTTGTAAGTGTAATAGTGTTGATTTCATATTTTGAATAATCTAAATCGTTTGTAAAATGTGTTTTGGACAGATTGATTGAATTAGATTTTAGTGTTTCATTTCGAATTACTTCTGAATCTGTTGTAAAAGAGCAACGTAATTCTGCTTTATCTGCGATATAAACCTGTTTTGGTAATAAAATCTGTTGGCTTTGTAAAGTTAGCATTTTACGTTTCCTTTATTAACTTAATCTTTCTTTTTTTTGTGCAAAAATATTGCTTAAAACTAAAAACGGATCATCAGATGTTTTCATTGTAACAGGAGTAATTCCATGTTTTATACAAAGTTCCTGCCATCTGTATAACATGCTTTCATTGAATCCTTTCCAGTCATTCTGAAATTTTTCGTTATTTGTAGGCAACATTACAGTAGTTTTACTTTCTACATCAATAAACGGTGCAGAACCTACTTCTGGTAATTTTGAATCAAAATCGTTTTGTATTCGAATAGCAACTACATCATTTTTATGTGCTAAAGAAATTAGTGATTTTTCCCAGTCTGTACTTTTAAAATCAGAAAGGATAAAAACTAAGGAACGTTTCTTCAGCATTTTTCCCGCACCTTTTAATGCATTTCCTAAAACTGAACCTGTCTGAATATTATCATCGATTTTATCCAGATGCGTAAGAATAAGCATGGTTCTTTCACGTCCAAGCTGTGGTGTTAAAGAAAAATTAATCTGGCCGTCAAAAAAAACAGCTCCAATAGGACATCCGTTCATTTCTGCTGCCAGAGTGATTAAAGATGCAGTTTCAGCTGCAGATTCATATTTTGTTCGCGGTTTTGTTCCAAGATGCATGGATATTGATGAATCAACGATTAGGAAAATCTGCAGTTCACGTTCTTCTTCAAATATTTTTACATATGGTCGTCCCATTCGGGCTGTAACGTTCCAGTCAATGCTTCTTACATCATCTCCACGTATGTAATCTCGAACTCCAGAAAATTCTATTCCCTGACCTTTGTAGAGTGAACGGAAATTTCCTGTTTTCATTCCTTCTGCCAGTTCTCTGGCTGCAATTCTGAGATAAGATGCTCTTTTTACTAATGTGTCTTCTGAGTTAGACAATAAGTGCTGCATTTTATGGAACCGGAATATAATCTAAAATTCTAGAAATAATTTCATCAGAAGTAACATTGTCTGCAGCGGCTTCATAAGAAAGTACAATTCTGTGACGAAGTATGTTCATTGCTACTGCTTTAATATCTTCTGGTAATACGAATTCTCTTCCTTCAAACATGGCATGTACTTTTGCACATTGGAGCATTGCTATACCTGCACGTGGGGAAGCACCAAAATGTATATATCTTGTAATATCATTTGATTTTGAATTTATAACAGGCTGTTTCTGGCTTTTGTGATTTTCTGGTCTTGTTACTGTAAGAATTGATACAATGTAATCAATAAGATTTGAATCACAGGTGATTTTATCAGAAACCATTCTTAATCCTTTGATTGTATCTTCTGAAATAATTTTATTTACTGGAACTAAAGGTGCTTTTCCACATGACTGAACAATCATTTTTTCATTTTCTGCAGAAGGATAGTTTACTATAAGTTTCATTATAAAACGGTCAAGTTCGGCTTCTGGAAGATTGTAAGTTCCTTCCTGTTCAATTGGGTTTTGTGTTGCAAGAACAAAGAATGGTTCTGGTAATTTATAAGTTTCTTCACCAATTGTAATCTGTCTTTCTTCCATTGCTTCAAGCATAGCTGATTGAACTTTTGCAGGTGCACGGTTAATTTCATCAGCTAAAATAACATTGGAGAAAACAGGTCCTTTTCGTACTGAAAAAGTTCCTTTGTTCTGTTCATAGATTAATGTACCAGTTACATCTGCCGGTAATAAATCTGGAGTAAACTGAATGCGTTTAAAATCTAATCCAAGTATTTCTGCAAAAGTCTTAACTGTTAATGTTTTTGCAAGACCAGGAACACCTTCTAAAAGTACATGACCTCCTGCAATAAATGCAATTAAAATGTCATTGATAAGCTGGTCCTGTCCGACAAGGCGTTTTTTTGCTTCGTTTCTACAAGCTTCTACGATTTTCTGACAATATTCAATTTCTTTACTCATTATTTTTACCACCTGCATAAAATAACTTTTATTCTGAATGTTAATATAATAGGAAAAATTTAAAAAAATTACTATAACTTTAAAAATTTTATATACAAAAAAATGCATAAATATACAAAAAACAATAAAAAAATTGCATATTATTGACATTTATATTGTGAATTTGGATAATATGCATATTATGATTAACGAATTAGCAAAAGAATTAAATGAAACTTTAAAAGGTTCTGTTGTAGACGCTCTTATGTCAAACATGGGTAAACGTCTTTATTTTCCAAACGGTATTATTTCTCAAGGTGGAGAAGCTGCAAAAAGTGCAACTTTAGCAAACGGTACAATCGGTATGGCTGTTTCAAATGGAACTCCTATTGAACTTGAATCTTATAAAAAAGTAATGCCGACATTAAATCCTAGAGAAACTGTAGCTTATGCAAAAACTGCAGGTAATCCTGATTTAAGAGCGTTGTGGAAAGAAAAAATAATTGAAAAGAATCCATCGTTAAAGACTAAAAAATTCTCTTTGCCAATTCTTGTGCCAGGTTTAACAGCTGTTCTTTCTTATGTGTGTGATCTTTTTGTAGAAGAAGGAAAACCTTTATTAACTGCTAATCCTTGCTGGGATAATTATGAATTAATTGCAAGTGCACGTTGTAATGCAGAATTTCATCAGTTCAAATGTTTCGATGGAAATCATTTTAATCTTAAAGATTTGGAACGTGCAGTTAGAGAAGATGCAAAAAAATATGGTTCAGTAAGACTTCTATTGAATTTCCCACAGAATCCAAGTGGATATAGTCCTACAAAAACTGAAGCTGCAGAAATTGTTAAAATAATTAAGACTGTTGCAGAAGAAGGAACTAAAGTATTAGTTTTAAGTGATGATGCATATTTTGGATTAAATTACGAAGATGATATTGAATCACAGAGTCTTTTTGCATATATGTCAGATTTACACGAAAATGTTCTTGCAATTAAAGCTGACGGTCCTACAAAAGAAGATTTTGCATGGGGATTCAGAACTGGATTTGTAACTTTTGCATCAAAAGGTTTAACAGACGAACAGATTAATGCTTTACAGATTAAATTTATGTCAGCAATTCGTTCTTCTGTATCATGTTCATCTACACCATCACAGAGTATTGTTTTACATGCTTTAAATGATGCAGAACATAATAAACAGAAAAAAGAACTTAGAGAAATGTTGAAACGCCGTTATGATGCTGTAAGAAAATTTGTAAATACTCATAAATCATCTGTACTTGAACCACTTCCTTTTAATTCTGGTTATTTCATGAGTTTTAATGTAAAAACAGGAAATGCTGAAGATATAAGAAAGAAACTTCTTGCAGAAAAAGGCATTGGTATAATTCAGATTGATTCAAATACATTAAGAGTTGCATTTTCTAGTATTGATGAAGAAAAGATTGAAGAGGTTTACGAAAGTATTTATAATGTAGCAGAGGCTATGTAATAAGTGCGTATTCTTAAAAAGATTTTTTTATCATCATTAATAATTCTTGGATTTGCTTCCTGCAAAGAGTCAACAGACAATAAGATTGTAATCTGGACAAATTGTTCTGAATTTGCCCAGTATACAGAAATATATAATAAGACTCATAAAAATAATAAAGCGATTATAGTTTATAAAGACAATCCGGCAGCTGCTTTGCCACCTTCTAAAGATGAACTGGATCCTGATATCATTGTTGGTCCATGGCTAAGAACAAATGATGTTTCAAAAAATTTTAAATTATTAAATTATCTTTTTGACAGAAAGAACATTTCTTCTGATATTTTTTATGAAGAATTGTTAACTGCCGGTAAACTTCATAATAAACAATATCTTATTCCTTTTAGTTTTAATCTTCCTGTTGTTCTTTTTTCGAAAGAAAACGAAAAATTACTTACAAATGATTATACTCTTTCTCTGGATGATATAAAAACAATTTCTGCATCATTTAATAAGAAAAAAAATAATGGTGCATATACTGCCATTGGTTTTGCTCCTGCAAGTAATAAAGACTTTTTATATCTTGTTACAAAATGTTATGGAGTAGATTTTAGACAGGATAATAATAAATTTTATCATAATGAAACAAAACTTGATAATGCAGTAACTTTTATAAGAGATTGGGTAGAAACAGAAAATACATCGGTAACTACAGAAGAAGAATTTGTATATAAATATCTTTCAATGCCGGATTATAGACAGGTAACATCAGGAAAAACTTTATTTGCTTATGCAACAAGTGACAGACTTTTTGATGTTATGCGTAATCAGGATTTAGCCATTGATTATAGATGGATTGTAGATAATAATTCGTTGATATTAGAAGATTCAATGCTTTTTACCGGAATTTATAAAAAAGCAAAAAATAAAGCTGGTGCTTCAGAATTTTTAAGCTGGTTGTTTGATATTCAGAGTCAGAAAGACATTATGGATAGAAAAATAAAATTAAACTTAAATACAGAAACTTTTGGTCTTGCCGGTGGTTTTTCATCACTAAAAGAAATAACTGAACACGTTCTTCCTGTATATTATACTCAGCTTCTTACAAATTTGCCTCCATCACAATATTTTAAGGCACCACAAAAGCTTTCTTCAAAATGGGAAAGTTACAAAGCAGCTGTTGTTGAACCTTATATAAGAAATCTGATTACTATTCAAGAAGGTGAAGAAAAACTTTCAATTGTAGATTTAGAAAAAGATTGGAGAAAAAAACTTTTTGACTAAACTTTTTTTTTAAGATACCGATATAGGTAGTGTGAGGGTAGGATATGACTACAAATATTGGAAATCTTAATGCTTTTTCTTATTCAAATATGGCTTCATCTGGAAGTGCAGCATTAAATAAACTGTATGTTCCTGTAAATCCTTCTGTTTTAATGTATACACACTTGGATCATGTTCAGGGGGTTGCAGCTAAACCAGGACAGCAGGGTATTTCTATCTCAAAAATTCATATCTTAAATACACTCATTAGTCATGTTGCAGATATTAAAAATGAACCGGCACAGACACTTTCTGATGTAGATGATGATGTTATAGACAATTTAATTCAGAATTATCATGATCAGATTCAGAAATCTATGCAGACTCCATATGTTTTATCAGGAGCAATGCCTCAGGCTGGTGAATTGGTTTCTATTCAAATTTAAATAAATTTACCAAAAAATATAAAATTTACTTGTAAGAATTCTCTTTTTTTATTATCTTTTAACTTATGAATTATTATGAAGTTCTGGGAGTTTCAAAAACTGCCACTGCTGAAGAAATTAAAAAGGCTTATAGAAATCTCGCATTTAAATATCATCCAGATAGAAATCCTGATGATAAAAAAGCAGAAGAAATGTTTAAAAAGATAAATGCTGCTTATGATGTTCTCGGAGATGAATCTAAACGCCGTCAGTATGATTCTTTTGGACAGACCGATTATTCAAATTATACACAGAATCAGTATCAGAATAATCAATATCAGGAAAATCAGTATCGCAGACAGAATTCATATAATTACAGTAATTTTGATGAAGATACATTCTGGCAATGGTTTTCTAATGCACAGAATCAGGCAAATAGAAGTTCAAGAGGAACCAACAGATATTCATATCGTAATAATAATTACAGAAGAGAACCGGAATCTAGTAAAGGAAGTTATGTAACTCATTTTATATTTAAAGTAGTGCAGACCTTATTTGGTTTTTTTATGTTTAGAATTTGTTATATAATTCCTTTTGGATTTTTGATTTGTATTTTTATGGTTGTAGATGGTATTAAAGGTGCGTTGAGTGCACTAAAAGGATTTTTACGAAAATAAAAAAAGGTGGTTTCCGATATACGAAACCACCTTTTTAGTTTAACGGTAATTATTATATTTCAGCAAGGAAGTACTTTTTCTTTCCACGACGGAAAATAATTACTTTTCCTTCCAAAGCCATATCTTTTGTTATAATTTTAGTTTCATCATTAATAGTTTCACCGTTGATTTGAACAGCGTTGTTTTTAATAAATTCACGGGCTTCTCGTTTAGAACTAGCCATACCGTTATTTACAAGAACATCTACTAATGGAAGTTCTTCTGTGTATTTGAAAGATGGAACACCTTTCATTCCAGTTAAGATATCTTTTACTGCAAGACCTTTGAAATCTCCTGCAAAAAGTTTTTCACTTACCTGAACTGCATTGTCTGCTTCTTCTTTTCCGTGTATATCTTTAACAATTTCCCATGCAAGAGTTTTCTGTGCAATACGTTTTTCAGGAGCAGCCTGATGTTCTGCATAGATTTTTTCAATTTCTTCTCTAGAAAGGAATGTGAATACTTTAAGATATTCAAGTACTTTAGAATCGTCAGAGTTAATAAGATATTGATAAATTGCATATGGCGCTGTTTTTTCTTTGTCGAGCCATAATGCATTACCTTCTGATTTACCGAATTTTTTGCCAGTTGCATCAAGAATTAAAGGCATTGTAAAAGCATAAGCCTGTTCATCAAGCATTTTACGGATTAAATCAACACCTGTTGTGATATTTCCCCACTGATCTGAACCGGCAACCTGCATAATACATTTTTTGTCCTGGAACAAATGTACAAAGTCATAACCTTGTAAAAGCATGTAAGAGAATTCTGCAAATGTAATTCCTGTTTCAAGACGACGGCGGATAATATCTTTGTCGAGCATGTAGTTTAAGCTTACATATTTTCCTACATCACGAAGGAAATTTAGGAAAGTAAAGTCTTTCATCCAGTCATAGTTGTCTACAAGTTCAGCAGTTGGAACAAGGCGTTTAATTTGAGCGCGGATTCCTTCAATATTGTGATTTACTGCTTCTTCTGAAATAATTTCGCGTTCTGCAGTTGGACGAGGGTCTCCGATACGACCTGTTGCACCACCACAAAGCAATACAGGATGATGACCTGCGTTTGCAAGTCTTTTTGCCATACAAAGTGATGAATAATGTCCGATGTGTAAAGAATCTGCAGTAGGGTCTGTTCCCCAGTAAAAAGCAAATGGTTTTCCATCAAGTACTTTTTGTAAATCTGATTCTTCGCCGGCAATATCTTTAATTAAACCGCGCCATTTTAAATCTTCAAATAAAGTCATGTTTTCCTCAGGTATTATTAAATTAAGTAATTAAGTAGATTATTTCTGACGGAAAATAATTCTTCCTTTGTTCAAATCATATGGAGAAAGTGCTACTTTTACATTGTCTCCTGGAACAATTCTGATGTAATGTTTACGCATTTTACCAGAAAGGTGTGCTAAAATAATGTGACCATTCTGTAATTCTACACGGAAAGTTGTGTTAGGAAGTGCTTCTTTTACAGTTCCTTCTACTTCAATTGCTTCTTCTTTTGCCATAAGTACCCTTTTATAAAAAAATATTAAAAAATGCAAAAAAAAATTTGTCTTTTTGCACTTTTGCATTTATATTATTATATACAAAACATTTGAACTTGACAACACAAGTTAAAAAAAGGATGGGAAACATGAAACAGACTTTTATCGACAAGATGAAGAAAAATCTTTTGGATCAGAGAAATACTATTCTTGAATCACTTTCTGGTCAGAGTGATGATATGAAAGAACTCGTAAAAACTGTTGAATCTGGGGATGAAGCCGATGTTGCATCAGATGCTATTGATAGAACTTTATTAACTGCTCTTGGAACTCAGGATGTAAAAAGATTACAGGCAATAGAAGGTGCTCTTGATAGAATTAATCAGGGAAAATATGGTCTTTGTTTAGGCTGTGGTCAGGAAATTCCAGAAAAAAGATTAGAAATAATTCCATGGGCTGTAATGTGCATTGAATGTGCTAGTGCTGAAGAAAGAAAAAATCGTTAGTAATAATTCTTTTTAAATTTTTATAATGATATTTCCAGGATATACAAGTTCAGTATATCCTGTTTTTTTTGCCTGAATTAATGCACGGTCAAAGGCACAGTCCAGTCCTTGAGTTGTATGTGCATCTGAATTAATACAAACCGGTATGTTGTAAGAATGTAATATTTCAAGAAATTCTAAAGATGGATAGCAGTCATCCATTGCTTTTCTAAAAATAGCTCCTGTATTAATTTCTGCAATGACTCCTGCTTTAGCTGCTGCTTTTGCAGTGGCAATTAATTCTTTTTTATACCAGTCTTCTTTTTCATCAAAAAAGTTTATCTGTCCGTTTCTTTTTCTAAGTAAATCTGGATGTCCCCAAATTTCAAAATCACCGGTTTTAAGCATTTTTCGTGTAGTTTCAAAATAATCACAGACTGCTTTTCGACCGTCTATTTTTCCCGTCTTAGAGTTAGTGTAAAGACGAATTAAATCATTCTGTAAAGTTTCAGTTGTATTATCTACAGTGTAAAATCCGTTTTTTGTATTTACAAAATGAACTGAACCGATTAAAAAATCAGGATTAAATTTTGAATATGCAGTTTTATCTGGAATTGACCTGCCGATTTTTTTGCTAACAAAGTAATCTGCTTCAAAGCCAAGAAGAATTTTAATTTTATCTGCATATTTTTCTTTTAATGAATTAATTTCATCTGTATATTCAATGATTTTTTCTGAATAAATGTGCCAGTCATCATCTTCTGTTCTGTAAAAAGAAGAATCTATAGGATAAATACAATGACTTGAAAATCCCAGAACTTCAAATCCTTTTTCAATTGCGGAAAGAATCATTTCTTCTGCAGAATTTTTACCATCACAATAGTTTGTATGAGTATGAAAATTAACTTTTAATGACATTATCATCCCTTTTTAATTGTGAAAGGCATTTTTGTATAAGTACATTTGGTTTTTGAGGTTTTACAAGGTATGTACTTGCTCCTGAACTTAAAACTTTTACGACGACGTTTTTATCAAGACATTGTGAGTAAACAACGATTGGAGGTGCATCATACATGCCGTATAGTTTAGAGAGAATTTCAAATCCAAGATTATCCTGGCACATTACATCAAGAACGATTAAGTTGAATTTACCAGGTGTATAATCATTTAAGAAATCTGTACAGTTTGTATATGCATAGCAGGTTGCACTTACTGATTCAAAAACTGTTTTTGTAAGAACTAAAGACTGTGTATCACTGTCGATTATTGCCACGCTTAATACTGTTCCGTTTTTATCATTGTTTGCAGGAATTTCGGAATTAAGGTCTGAATAGAATCTTGTTTCAACTGTAGAAGTATCTGTCTGTGCCATATTAGATGGAATCAAGATTTTTTCTGTAATTAAATCTGAAACATTTGATGTAATTGATGTATCAACAAGTGAATTTAAGATTTTTGGTAAAACAGAAGTAACTTCGATTCCTGCATAAGGAGGATGTCCTTCTATTAAGTCTCTTATGTACTGGTTGTTTGAAAGAATCTTTATGTTTTTTGCATGAACTTTTGGACATGCAAGTACATTGTCAATTAAGAATTCAAGATTGTATCCGTCTACAAATGATAATTCCAGGTTTGTAAGCATAAGAATTATTTTTGGTGAATCAAGATTTTCGTGTTGTATTAAATCTGTAAGTCTGTACTGTAAAAGTGCAAGTTTTTCACGATTTAATCCCTGTGCAAATTCTATAAAAACAATGTTGCCGTTGTTATGAATATCTAAAACGCTTGGTGTTAAATCGATTGAAAGGGGAACCTGTAAAATTTTACTTACTGCATCAAAAAATAAATCAAATTGAATTGGTTTTGCGAAATATTTGATTACACCGTATTTTGCTAAGGCTGCAATGTTTGAACGTTCAACGACAGGTCCTGTAACAATGATTGGAATCCGTAAAGTGTTCTGGTCAGTAAGCTTTCTTTCCAGAAAATCCATTTCTTCAGAAGAAAATGATTCAATATCTAAAATGATTAAATTTGGAAGAGTTGTAATCATTTTTGTAAAAGAATCTCTGTTTTGCTGCGAAATTGTAACTTCGAGTTGATCTACAGATAATTTTTGTTTTAAAAAATCTCTGTATAATGGGTGATTATCTACAATTAATATTTTCTTCATATAGTATAGTATATAACAGTAAAATAAAAATTGCTATTCCTTATTGTTTAAATGACTTTTTTATTAGTTTTTGGTATAGTCTTGTTATAATGGAGTAAAATCTATGAATAAGATAGCAAAGAAAACAATTTATATTTTAAGTTCATTTTTATTTTGTATATTATTATCTTCTTGCAGCAGAAGATTAGGATACAGTGTTGTTTTATGGGGAATACCGGAAAGTCATATTTCTGACTGTGAAATTGTTCCTGTTTATTTAAAATCAAATATTCGAAATCTTTATGTAATCGGTTCGTCTGAAGGTGAAAAAGTCGAAGTTCCTTTATGGCAGATTACAGAACCTTCTAGTAAAGGTAAAGCAAAAAAATATTTAAAGACAATCCAGGATTTTAAAAATAAATATGCAGTTTCTAAATTAGACGGACTTCCATGCCGTAATTCACCAGATAATATTGCAAAACAGGTGTATAGATTAAGAAAAGGTGAAACATTAAAAATTCTTTCTACAGGCGAAGGTCAGCTTGTTACAAACGGAAAAGAAACTCTTGAAGGACAATGGTTTAAAGTCATAACAAAAGATGGTACACAAGGATGGTGTTTCTCTTATAATCTTAATGTTTTTGAAATGGATAAAGACGGTCAGATGAATGGTGGAGAAGTTGAACAGGAAATTGTTCAGGAAGACGAAGCATGGAATAATATTTATGAAAAGACCTGGTATCCTGAACATTATCGTAAGATGATTGAATCAGAATGTATTGACCTTACAATTATGAAAACAGATTATATGTTCAAGATTGATTCTGAAAAAGAAAGAATTGTTTTATCATATCCTGCAAATAAAGAATTTAATACAAAAGCAGTTCGTGAAAACTGGGAATATTCCGGCTATGAAAAATCAGGTCGAAATCAGTTTGAATTGAATGACACTTCAGTAATTATTTATTATCAGCGTGAAGATTTTATTGTTGTTAGATATACAGATAAATCTGGAAAACCACAGGAATATAAATTTATTGCTCTTGAAGATGATATTGATGTTGAAGAAATCATCAAAGAAGAAAAAGAAAACAGATATAATAATTATTCAAAAATCGTTAAGAAAGGTCCTTCATATTCAAGTTCAAGCTATGGTAATTTGAATTTTACATCAGGATATTCATTTACATGGACAGGCTTAGAACTTTTAGTTCCACAGGTTCTTCCAAATGCATCTAGCAATAATGGTACAATTACAGTTAATTATGGTGTAAGTAAAAAACTTTCTTCATCATATGATGGTGTATTAACATTTAAGTTTGAAGGAATTAGTGATGAAATTAATTTCCTTTATAAAATTGAAGAAGACGGTTTAAGACTTGAAGATGCAACAACTGCAAAATTTGAAGAAGGTCTTATTTCAGACAGAGGATATAGTCCTTTGGTATTATTTTTTCAAGGATAATTAGAAGTTAAAAATGGCGTTTGTACAGTTTTCTCAAGTTTCGTTAGCATTTGCAGACAGAGATATTTTAAAAAATGTTACAATCAATTTGCAGACTCAATCAAAAGTTGCTCTTACAGGTGCAAATGGAACTGGAAAATCTACGCTTATAAAAGTTTTAGCAGGATTAATTCAGCCGGACAGTGGTGAACGTGCAATTCAGAAAGACTGCCGTATTGCATATCTTCCACAGTCTGGATTAACTCATCAGGGATGTACTTTATTAGAAGAAGCAGATAAGGCATTTCAGTTTGGTTATGAGATGCTTGCCAAAATTGATGAAATTGGTGAACAGTTAAAGACTGCTTCGAAAACAGACGCATTATTGGAAAAACAGGCAGAATTAATTCAAAAACTGGATGATTCGGGCTGGCACAGAAGAACAGCTGTTGCAGAATCTGTTTTGATTGGTCTTGGATTTAAACGTTCAGATTTTAATAGAAATACAGAAGAGTTTTCTGGCGGTTGGCAGATGAGAATTGCTCTTGCAAAAGCTCTTATGCAGAATCCAGATATTCTATTGCTTGATGAACCTACAAACTATCTTGATATTGAAGCAAGAACCTGGCTGGAGGAATTTTTAATTAATTTTAAAGGTGGATTTTTGCTTGTTAGTCATGACAGATATTTTCTTGATGTAACAGTAAACGAAGTTTTTGAACTTTTTGGCGGTGAATTAAAACGTTATCCTGGAAATTTCAGTCATTATGAAAAAGTCAGAGAAGTTGAATTAAAAACTTTGATTGCCGCATATGAACAGCAGCAGCAGGAAATAAATAAATTAGAAGATTTTATTAATAGATTTGGATATAAAGCAACAAAAGCGGCTCAGGCTCAGGAATATCAGAAAAAACTGGATAAAATGGTTCGCATTGAAATTCCAGAAAGTCTGAAAAAAATACATTTTTCTTTTCCACCGGCTCCTCACAGTGGCAGACTTGTTTTAAGAATGAATAACATCACTAAAAGTTATGATGGAAAAAAGAATGTTCTTGATAATTTAGAACTTACTGTAGAAAACGGACAGCGTCTTGTAGTCAGTGGACGAAATGGTGAAGGTAAATCTACACTTTTAAGAATAATTGCAGAAGAAGACAAGGATTTTTCAGGCCAGATAGAATTAGGCAGTGGTGTAAAAATCGGATATTTCAGTCAGGATAATGCAGAAACAATCAAAGGGTCACAGACTATCTTAGAATATCTTGAACAGAATGCACCTTTAGAACTTATTCCAAAACTTCGTGATATGCTTGGTGCATTTTTATTCCGTGGAGATGATGTATATAAACAGCTTGATGTTTTATCTGGCGGTGAAAAAAGTCGAATTGCTTTGTTACAGCTTCTTTTAAGTCCTGTAAATCTTTTGATTCTTGATGAACCTACAAACCATCTTGATATTCATTCAAAAGATGTATTACTTGATGCATTAAAAGATTTTGGCGGTACTGTAGTTTTTGTAAGCCATGACAGAGGTTTTATTGAACAGTTGGCAACTTGTGTTCTTTATCTTGAAAACGGAACTTATAAATATTTCCCTGGTGATTATAACTATTTTATGGAACAGCAGAATAAAACTGAAAATACTGCTGATGAAAGTGTAAAAACAGAAGTTACTGTTACAGAAAAATCTAGTACTCAAATAAGCTGGGAAGAACAGAAAAAGAACGAAGCAGAAAAACGCAAAAAAGAAAAAGAAATTGCCCGTCTTGAAAAAGAAATAGAAGAAGCAGAAAATAAGAAAAATCAGTTGTGTAATCAGATGGCAGATCCACAGGTTTATTCGAACGGTGAAAAAGCAAAAGCAGTTCAGCGTGAAATTGATGAAATTACAAAAGTAATAGATTCTCTTACCGAGCAGTGGATGCTTTTAGGATAAATTTAAATCATAACTTTAATTGAATTCTTTGTTCAAAAATGACATAATCAAAATAATAAATCTCTTTAAGTGAGGGCAGAAAATATGGAAAAGAAAATTGTAAACAACTATGGTTCATTCGATGTAACTTTTGTAAAAAGTAAGGGCTCAACAATGTGGGACTCTAACGGAAAAAAATACATCGACTTTATTGCTGGAATTGGTGTTAACTGTTTAGGACATAACTACAAACCTTTGGTAAAAGCAATTTCTGCCCAGGCTCGCAAACAGATTCATATTTCAAATTATTATTTTAGTGATATTGGACTTGTTTTTGCAGATGAACTTTTAGCAATTACCGGATTTGAAAAAGGTTATTTTGGAAATTCCGGGGCAGAAGCAAATGAAGCTGCAATTAAACTTGCAAGAAAATATGGTCAGCTTAATGGCGGTTCAAAAAGAAAAACAATTGTAACTTTAGACTGGTCTTTCCACGGAAGAACTTTGGCAACATTAACTGCAACCGGACAGGATAGATTCCATCCAGATTGTTTTGCTCCATATCCAGACGGATTTAAGAAGATTAAGGCAAATGATTTTGATGCACTTAAAGATGCCTTTGATGATACAACTGCAGCTTTGTTTATTGAATGTATTCAGGGAGAAGGCGGTGTAAACTTAATTAATCCTGAATGGGCAAAAGCTGCTGCAGAAGCTGCAAGAAAAGCCGGTGCAATTGTAATGGCAGATGAAGTCCAGACTGGTATTGGAAGAACTGGTACTTTCTTAGCAAGTGACTGGCTTGGATTTAAACCGGAAGTTGTAACTTTAGCAAAAGGAATTGCCGGTGGAGTTCCAATGGGCGCCTGTTTGTTCAGAGGAAAAGCTGCTGATGTTTTTGTAGCAGGAGACCATCAGTCTACATTTGCCGGAAATCCATTGGCTTGTGCTGCAGGATGTGTTGTTGCAGAAACTGTAAGTGATTTAGGTTTCTTAGACAGAGTTAATAATGCCGGTGATTATATAAGGGGTGCAATTTCGAGCTGGAATCTTCCTATCGTAAAAGATGTAAGGGGAAAAGGTTTGATGATTGGTACTCAGATAGATAAATCAATCAAACCGTTTGATATTGAAGTAAAATGTCTTGAAAAAGGTCTTTGTGTTACAACTGCCGGAACTGATGTTGTAAGGTTCCTTCCACCATTAACAATTTCTGATAAAGAAATTAAAGAAGGATTAAAGATTTTCAAAGAAGTTCTGGAAAGTTTCTGTTAAGATATTATACAAATATAAAACAGGAGTTTGTTATTAAAAAAGTAGCTTTTATTTTGACAATTTTTTTAGGATTTTCTGTATGCGCTTTTTCTCAGGAAAATGATGTTAATGACAGAATTCAAAATGCAAAGAATGAATTTTATATCAGTATCGGTAACAGTTCTGTTGCAACAGATATTGATGGAATTTTGAATTTTATAAATCTTCCTTATGATGAAGTACCTGATCATTTGCGTAAATATGATTATGCTTTTGGTTTAATTCAGGCCGGGTATAATTTTTTCCCATGGCAGAATTTTGGTTTTGGTATAATGGGAACTGCAGAATTCAATAAAATGAGTTATTTCAAAGAAAAAACAGTTTTCTTTGAAATACCATGGTCATGTCAGGTAAAATTTATTTATCAGACAGATTATAAAAAAATTGCACAATATTATGCATCAATTTCATGCGGAATCGGAGACTATCCTTTTATTGAAGGTACAGGTCTTGAGCTGACTTTTAATGTAGTTGTCTGTGGTTTGAAATTTCATTTTGCAGATAAGTGGAATGCATTTATAGAAATTGCTTTACCAACATCAAGTCTAGTTTCAGCTGGAATTATGTATAAATTATAATAATTTTATAGAAAAAGGAGGCATGATAAAAATTACATCCCTGCAATTTTTATCAGTCAAGTTTGCAAATACGTTGTATTTTCAAATTTAGATTCAGTGCCTCCATGCACTGCCGCTAACGCGGGGGTTTTAAAGGAGTAAATATGAAAAAAAATTATTTTATTATCAGTTTATTGGCTGGTGTTCTGTTGACAGGATTATTAAGTTCATGTAATACTGAAGGAAAACCAAAACTTTCATCTGTAGAAATTGGAAAAATCTACTATGCAGAAAGTTCATACAGTGAAGTTGCTGGAGAACCTACAGAGGTAAATATTTTAGAAAAAGAGAAAAGTTATTGTTTAATTGTAAAGACATTTGCTCCAGATATAAACAGAGCAATTTTGCATATGAGTAATGATAATTTTAAAACTACAGATTGGACATTTAATTTACGTAATGATGATAAGATTCAGTATGAAACATTTAATAATCAGGTTTGGAAAAACGAAAATGATTGGGAAGGTGAGATGAATCTTAGTTTCTTTGTAGAAGATACATCTGGATTAAAATCAAAAATGTATGAAATAACAATTAATATTGTAAATCCTTAAGAATAAAAAATAAAAAAAGACTATCTTTATTAAGATAGTCTTTTTTTTTTTGTAGATTTTCTATTTCAAAATAAAAATTAATTAGAAAATCTTTTTGAATTCTTCTAATAAAATTGGTGTTTCGATAGAAGCATCAAGATTTGTCATATTTCCTTTTTTGTTGTAGAAATCGATTAATGGAGCTGTCTGTTCTTTGTAAACGTCCATTCTGTGTAAAATAGATTCCTGTTTGTCATCATCACGCTGGTAGATTTCTCCGCCACATTTATCACAAACGCCTTCTACTTTTGGTGGAAGAGTTAATGTGTTGTAGTTTGCACCACAAGCACGGCAAACACGACGTGTGCTTAATCTTTTTAATACGATTTCTTCAGAAATTTCAAAGTTTACGCATTTTAATTCAAGACCAAGTGTGTCTAACATTTCTGCCTGTGGAATTGTGCGTGGGAATCCGTCAAGAATGAATCCATTTTTGCAGTCATCCTGAGAAAGTCTGTCTTTTACTAATTCGAATGTTAAATCATCAGAAACTAAACTTCCTGAATCAATAATTGCTTTTACTTTTACTCCAAGTGGAGTCTGTGCTTTAATGTTTGCACGGAAGATATCTCCAGTAGAGATATGTGGGATTTTGTAGTCAGCTGCAACTTTTACAGCAAGTGAACCTTTTCCAGCACCAGGTGCTCCTAAAAAGATAAAATTGTTCATGTTTGTACTCCTAAAATATTAATGATGGAATAAACGAATTCCGTTGAATGCCATGACCATATTGTAGTCATCAGCAGCTTTTATTACTAAATCATCTCTTACTGAACCGCCAGGCTGTGCAATTACAGTAACTCCTGATTTTTTTGCACGGTCGATGTTATCTCCGAATGGGAAGAAGGCATCTGAACCTAATGCTACATTTGTATTTTTTGCAATCCATGCAGCTTTTTCTTCTGCTGTAAATACTTCTGGTTTTACTTTAAAGATGTTCTGCCATTTACCTTCTGCTAAAACATCCATATATTCGTTACCGATGTAAACATCGATTGCATTGTCGCGGTCTGCACGTTTAATTCCGTCTACGAACTGTAAGTTCAATACTTTTGGACACTGACGAAGCCACCAGTTATCGGCTTTTTGTCCGGCAAGTCTTGTACAGTGAACACGGCTCTGCTGTCCAGCACCAATACCGATTGCCTGTCCGTCTTTTACGAAACAAACTGAGTTTGATTGTGTGTATTTAAGAACGATTAAAGAAATAAGAAGGTTTCTTTTATCATCTGCAGACATTGTCTTATTTTTTGTAACGATGTTAGAAAGTGCAGATGATTCGTCAATTTTTAAGAAGTTGTGTCCCTGTTCAAAAGTAACACCGAAAACCTGTTTTCTTTCAAGAGCTTCTGGAACATAGTTTGCATCAATCTGAATTACACAGTAGTTACCGTTTTTCTTTGCTTTTAAGATTTCTAATGCTTTTTCAGAATAAGAAGGTGCAATTACACCGTCAGAAACTTCTTTTTTTATTAAAAGAGCAGTTGCTTCATCACATTCGTCTGAAAGAGAGATAAAATCACCAAAACTAGACATACGGTCTGCACCGCGTGCTCTTGCATAAGCACATGCTAATGGTGAAAGTTCAACGTTATCTGTAAAATAAATCTGTTTAAGTGTATCGCTTAAAGGAAGTCCTACTGCGGCACCTGCAGGAGAAACGTGTTTAAATGAAGTTGCGGCTGGAAGACCAGTTGCTTCTTTCAATTCTTTTACTAACTGCCAGCCGTTCAAAGCATCAAGCAAGTTAATGTATCCAGGTCTTCCGTTTACAACAGTGATTGGAAGATCGCCATTTTCCATGTAAACCTTTGCTGGTTTCTGATTTGGATTACATCCATATTTTAATTCTAATTCTTTCATATTCTAATAATAAAATAAATCTTAAATATTTACAATTATATAAAATTTAATTGCCGGCAAGTTTACCGATAATATCTGCACCGCTTATGAATGTTGCTACAGAACTTCCAAGTGATGATAATATGAAAACTAAAAGTACGCGTAAAATTCGATTTGTGTAAAATCCTTTAAAATTTACATCATCCTGGAGTGTTTCCATATCTTTTACTTTTGGTTTACATATGATTGCCTGTACAATAGCAGTTACAAATCCACAGCCGATAAATGGACATAATGATGTAATTGGTGCACTTATAAAAGCAACCAGAATTGTAAGCGGATGACCTGCTGCTAAAAGTGTTAAAACTGCTGCACAGGTTCCGTTCCACAATACCCATGAATTAATCATGTCTTTACCAAGTTTACTTCCGCCGTAGATAAATCCTGCAATTATTAATCCGATGATTGCTGCAGGAATGATCCATCCTGCAATTTTACCGCCGATACCTTTTTTTGGAAGTACATTTAATTCTTCTAAAGGTCTTGTTTCTTCATTTGCTGCGAGTTTTTTAAGATAATCTTCTACACCGTCTAAGTGTCCAGCTCCTAAAACTGCAACAACATTTTTACCTTCCGAGTCCCAGATTTTAGTTGCAAGATATTCGTTTCTTTCATCAATTAAAACTTCTTTTACAACAGGAAGATAATCTGAAAGTTCGTTCATCATTGAATCCATTTCGTTTTTGTTTTTTATGTCTTCAATTTCTTCTGCTGTATATTCTTCTTTACTGAATGCACTTGCCAAAAGAGCAGATAAAAGTTTGCATTTTCCCCAGAAAGAGTTTTTAGCCCATGCACGTTTTAAGGTAATCTGAATCGGACGGTCTGCCATTACTGTAGGAATGTTTAATTTGTTTGCAACGTTAATTGCTGCAAGCATTTCATCACCTGGCTGAACACCGACATTTTTTCCCATTTTTCTCTGGAACGATGCTAAAACAAGATTTGCTAAAAGTAAAAATCCTTCGTGATTTTTTAAAACTTTAATTATATCAAGCTGTTTGTATTTATCTTTATTTATGATTGAATCAGCTCTTTTATCATCTAATTCTATTGCTACACAGTCAGGTTTTAAAGTTTCTATAGTATTTTCAACTTCTGTTATACTTTCTGCACTGACGTGTGCTGTTCCAATAAGTGTTATTTTTTTTCCGTTTAGAGTTAATTCTTTTTGTGTTTGACTCATTCTTTAATTCCCCATTCTGCAAGTCTATATTCAAAGAACATTGGAGCCTGCATTTTTGCGACTTTGGTGTAATATTCTGCTGCCAGTTCATCAAATCCGTTGATTTCATAATACAAGCCCATATAAAATAACATTTTTCCGCGTTTAGTGCTATTGTCTTCTTTCTGAATTTTTTGAGTTAATGTAACTTCTGCGTTTTTACTGTATGAATCATTAAAGAATCTTACTAAAAGATATTCTGTTGAATTTCTGTCCATTGGTTTCATTGCAGCCTGAACAATTTTTTTAGCTTCTAAAACTTTGTTCTGTTTAAAATAGCAGGCAGCAGACATAAGCTGATATGAATAATTGTTAAAATATTTATTTGCTATTTCAAAGTTTTTTCTTGCCTTATCGTATTGTTTAAGATGATATTGAAGTATTGCTGCAGATTCGTATGCAAAATAATATTCTGGATAAAGTTGAATAACTTTTTCATAGTTTGTAAGTGCTTCTTCAAATTTATTCTGATTGTCATAAAGACCTGCAAGATATGCATAACCTAAGAAGTAATCTGGATCTATGGTTACGCATTTTTTCCATGCTTTTTCTGCTTCGTCCAGTTGATTTCTGTAATTCTGATATAATCCATATTCAAGATTATAATTATAGTTATAAGGATCTAATTGAATTGCTTTTTGAATTAATTCAACTGATTTTGCATAATTGTTTTCTTCACCATAAATTTTTGCAAGTAAAGCCATTGCTTCATCATGATTTTCGTTCATTTCTAGAACTTTAAGGCTTTTTGTTTTAGCAGTTTTTACATCATTTGTGTAATAACAGGAAAGTGCATAGCCGTATAATGCATCTTCGTTATCTGGTTCAGATTGTAATGCTTTTTGATAAGAAGAAAGGGCAAGTTTGTATTTTCTTTTTAAAAGATAATCCTCTCCTACCATTATGTTTGCCTGCGCGTTATTTGGATCTGCCGCCAGTAATTCTTTTGCAGCATTCTGATATGCCTGTTTATTTCCAGATGCTCTTGAAGCGATTGCAATTAATTCTAATGCATCAGTATTTTTTGGATTCCATTCAAGAACTTTTCGTGCAACTGCAACTGCATTATCATATTCACCTTTAGAAATATAAAGTGATGCTAAAAGCATTTGCAAATCTTCGTCTTTTTCAAGTTTTTTAGGCATTTTATTAAAAAGGCTGATTGCACCGTCTATATCACCTTTTTGTAACAAAGCCTGAAGTTGTTCTGCAAATACAAGATTATCCGGTTTTTTTATTTCGGCTGGTTTTACAGGCTCTGCTGGTTTTTCTGGAGTCGTTGTTGTTTTTGGTTTATCTGGATTTTCTGGTGCTTCTACTGGTGGTTTTGTATTGTCTTTGTTAAATAATTTGTTGATATAATCTGTAACTACACAGCTGTTTAATAAAATTATTGAACTTAACAAAAATGTACAAAAAAAGTATCTTTTCTTCATTTTAAATTCCTCTATTTGTAGTTGAAATTCCCTTCATCATTTACTAAACTGTTAGTACCATGAGTATACGTTCAGTTAGAAAAGGATTAGAATTATTCTTTATCGATATCATTATTATTGTCGGCATTTTTATTCTTCAATTTAGAACAGATTCTAATATTATTGAAAAAATTGGAAATTTGCAGGTTACTCTTATAAAATCAGAAACTGCAGATAATTCGCAAAAGTTACAGAATAAATTTCAGTTAAGTTATAACGGATTGCATTTTCATTCTGATGACCAGCTTAGTGCCAGAGTCAGATATAAAGACAGCAAGAGTTTTATAGATTTAAAACTTCTTGATTATGAAAAAGAAGATAATGGTTTTACATTTATTTTCTCGGAAGATGTAAAAGTATCGTTTGTTTTAAATGATTTATCTGAAGAATCACCATTGACTGTAAATACAAGTTTACCTCCTGATGCAGAAGCACTTTATTTCCCATATAACTTTTCTTACAGTATGAAAGTTACAAAGGATGAAGGTAATAGAATTCTTCTTGCAAGTAAAAAATCTGCATGGAGTTTTACGACAAATCAGATTCAAGATGGATTTGTTTATTTTACAAACAAAGATTCTATGGCTCATTATGCAACTTATGATGATACAAAACGCTTTACTCTTGACAGTTTAATTGAACTTGCAAGTGCTGATGAAAGTACTTATAAAAATACAGCTGCAAATATTAAAAATAATTTAATATCATCATTTAAGGCTGCTCCAGAATCAAGTAAAACTGAACAGATTATTGTAGCTTATGTTGCTGCAATGTCAGAAAATGGTAAATATCAGCAGGCTGTTGATGAAATTCCATCATCATTCAAAAAATCTGAAAAACGAACTTATGTTTCTGCACCATACTTTAATAATTTAAATGCAATGGATGCAACTCTTGATAAAGATATTGCACTTTGGGAACAGCAGATTTCTGACAGTTATGAATCTGATTCTCTGGAAGCTTTTGCTACAGAAGATTTCGCAAGTCATTTGTGTATAAGTTCAAACAGAGGATTAGTATTAGATTTACTTAATAAAGTTGCTTCTTCTGATATTTCAGGTCGTTCTTTAGCTGATGTTACTGGAATTATTCAAACATATAATCAGCTTGTTGTACTTAATAAAGATTTAGCATCAATTCTTTCTCCAGTTATTTCTAGTTGTATTAAGAAGATTGAAGATTCTTGTAATTATGAAAATGAAGTTCTTACAATCAGCGAAAATGATCAGTTCCTTTCTGTTCTTCAGGCTGTAGACATTGGTCTTGCTTTGATGGATTATGGTAATGTATCTTCAAACCAGGTTTATACAAAAGCTGGTCGTGTAATTATAAATTCTTATATTTCAGAAACATCATTTGATCTTAAGACACTTGCTTATCTGTATCCTAAGTTCAATGAAGAAAATACATACTATCCACATATCAAGATTATTAATTCTAATCCTGATGATATTATCTGGGCTTGGACTTGTGCAAAAGATATTGTTGAATCAAGAGATACAGAAGATAATCTCACACTTACAATTGATTTCCCAGAAGAATACATTCATTATGTTATTTTCAAAGGTCTTCCAAAATTCACTACTATTTATATTTATGATCTTGCATTCCGTACAGACCCTCGTTTTGAAACTTATAACTCTTCTGGATATGTATATAAAGAAAATACATATACATTGTTGCTTAAATCTAGACATAAGTCTTCTAATGAAACTGTACGTATGGTATATTCGGGACTTCCAACAAGAAAGCCAAAACCAAAGAATTCTGTTACAGCAAGCAGTTCTAAAAAATATTCGGTAATTCTTGGAGCAAGTCCGGCTTCTAAAAAGAAAGATATTATCAATGCAATCAGAAATGCAAGACCGGATCTTTCTTCTGATGAAGCTGATGAATTATTTGATAATGCTCCAGTTACACTCATGGAAGAGTTAACTGAATCTGAAGCAGAACAATTAATCAAAAAGATTATTGATGCAGGTGGAACTGCAAGTAAAAAATAAATCTAAATAAAACGCCCGATTCTTTCGAGCGTTTTTTTGTATATAATAAAATTAATAATAAGGAAACATTATGGCAAAAACTTTTGATGACAAAAAAATTATTTACACAATGGATAGAGTTGGCAGAGCGTATGGTACTAAAGTCGTATTAAAAGATATTAGTATTTCTTATTACTATGGTGCAAAAATTGGTGTTGTTGGTGCAAATGGTGCCGGTAAATCATCCTTGTTTAAAATTCTTGCCGGAATAGATAAAGATTATACAGGAGAAACTTCTTTAGCACCTGGATATTCAATTGGATATCTGGAACAGGAACCATATCTTGAAGACGGTAAAACTGTTATGGAAGTTGTAAAGGAAGGTGTAAAACCGATTACAGATCTTCTTGAAGAATTTGATAAAATAAACGAAGCATTTGGAGATCCTGATGCTGATTTTGATAAACTTTGTGCCAGACAGGCAGAAGTTCAGGAAAAACTTGATTTAATGGATGCATGGAATCTTGATAATAATCTTGAACTTGCGATGGATGCTTTAAGATGTCCGCCTGGAGAACAAAAAGTTGATGTACTTTCCGGTGGTGAACGCCGTCGTGTTGCTTTGTGCAGACTTCTTTTACAAAAGCCTGATATTCTTCTTTTGGATGAACCTACAAACCATCTTGATGCAGAAACTGTAGCATGGTTAGAAAAACATCTTAATGATTATCCTGGAACTGTTATTGCAATTACTCATGACCGTTATTTTCTGGATAATGTTGCCGGATGGATTCTGGAATTAGACAGGGGAGAAGGTTATCCATTTAAAGGAAATTATTCAAGCTGGCTCGAACAGAAAAATCAGAGACTTGAACTTGAAAGCAAAAATGAATCTTTACGTCAGAAAGAAATTCAGCGTGAGTTGGAATGGATTCATATGGGTGCAAAAGGTCGTCAGGCAAAACATAAGGAACATATTACCCGATATAATGAACTTATGGCTCAGGAAGGTAAAAAACAGCTTAAAGATACACAGATTTCAATTCCTGCAGGTCCACGTCTTGGTAATCAGGTAATTGATTTGGAAAATGTAACAAAATCTTTTGGAGATAAATTACTTTTTGAAAATCTTAATGTTCATATTCCGGCTGGTGCAATTGTCGGTATTGTCGGACCAAACGGGGCTGGAAAAACAACTCTTTTTAAAATGATTGTTGATGCAGCTGGTTTAGAAGGTGGAGAAAAACCTGATAGTGGAGATATTAAGATTGGTTCTACTGTAAAACTTGTTTATGTTGATCAGTTACGAAGCGGTCTTGATATGAATAAAACTGTATATGAAACTTTAGGTGGCGGTGGAGACCTTGTAAAACTTGGTGCCGTTGATGAAAAAGGACGTGCTTTGGAAGGCGGTGTTCGTGAGGTAAATGCTCATGCTTACTGCGGATGGTTTAATTTTGCAGGTCCGGATCAGAATAAAAAGGTAAGCGTACTTTCTGGTGGAGAAAGAAACCGTTTGAATTTAGGAATGATGTTAAAAGAAAGCGGAAACGTACTTTTATTCGATGAACCTACAAATGATTTAGATGTCGCAACAGTACGTGCATTGGAAGAAGCTCTTGAAGATTTTGCCGGTTGTGCATTAGTTGTAAGTCATGACCGCTGGTTCTTAGACCGAATTTGTACACATATTCTTGCATTTGAAAATAATTCAGAAGTCAGATTCTTTGAAGGAAACTGGTCTGAGTATGCAGAATGGAAGATGAAAGAATTTGGTGAAGATGCGGGAGTTCCAAAAAGAACTGTCTATCGAAAACTCAGCAGATAAAATATAAGAGGATAATTATGGCATTCAGTAAAAACTTTGTTTGGGGAGCAGCAACAGCTTCATATCAGATTGAAGGTGCTTACAAAGAAGATGGAAAAGGTTTAAGTATCTGGGATACATTTACACATCAAAAAGGTAAAATTCTTTATGATTCAAATGGTGATGTAGCCTGTGATCATTATCATCTTTATAAAGAAGATGTAAAACTTATGAGTGAACTTAGATTAAAAGCCTATCGTTTTTCTATTTCATGGTCACGTATTTTTCCAGAAGGAACAGGCAAAGTTTGTCAGAAAGGAATTGATTTTTATAATAATTTAATCAATGAATTATTAAAGTATAATATCACACCATATATTACTCTTTATCACTGGGATTTGCCTTATGAACTTTATTTACGGGGCGGCTGGCTTAATAAAGAAAGTTCAGACTGGTTTGAAGAATATACAAAGGTAATTGCAGAAAATTTTGGCGACCGTGTAAAGAATTTTATCACTTTTAATGAACCTTCTGTATTTGTCGGTTGTGGTTGTATGATTGGACAGCATGCACCTGGAGTTATGTACGGAACAAGAGAACTTTTAATGATGGGACATAATATCCTTCTTTCTCATGGAAAAGCTGTTCGTGTTTTGCGTGAAAAGGTAGAACATGCGAATATTGGAATTACTCTTGCTACACAACCAAGAATCCCTGTTACAAAGAAAGATGAAAAAAATGCATATAATAATTATTTTTATGATGGATTAGAAGGTTTTGTCTGGAGTGTAAACTACTGGCTTGATCCGATTGTTTTTGGAAAATATGGAGAAGGTCTTAAAAAACAGGCTGGTGAATATTTCCCAAAAGTTACAAGAGATGATTTACTTACAATTAATCAAAAAATTGATTTTGTAGGCTTGAATATTTATGAAGCAAAATATGAAGGGGAAAATTACAAACGTCCTGATGGAACTGCGCATACAGAACTTGCGTGGGATGTTTATCCTGATGCATTAAAATGGGGCGTAAAATTGAACTACCAAAGATATAAACTTCCTATCTACATTACAGAAAATGGTCTTTCTTGTCACGACTGGGTAAGTTTAGACGGCAAAGTTCATGATCCAAATAGAATTGATTTCCTTCACCGTTATTTAAAAGGATTAAAAGAAGCCAGTGAAGAAGGTGTAGATGTAAGAGGATATTTCCAGTGGTCACTTATGGACAATTTTGAATGGGCTGCAGGTTATAATCCAAGATTTGGAATGGTTTATTGTGATTATGAAACACTTAAACGAATTCCAAAAGATTCTGCTTACTGGTATAAATCTGTAATTGAATCTAACGGTGAAAATTTATAATTAATATGCGGCATTTATAATAGCTTCATGGATTTCCGGGAAATACCAAGTCTGTTTGATTCTGTTATAATAGCCGTATTTTTCACTAAAATCATTGTTTTCTATTACGTAACTTCCATTGTCCCAGAGAATACATGGAATGTTGTATTGTTTTGCAGCAGTAATAAAATATGTAAACCAGTTTACTCTCTGTTGTAAATTATTTTTATTTGTTGCTCCATATTCTGTTACAATCACAGGATAACCGTTTAATACGAATTTTTTATTTAATGCATTAAAGTTATAATCCAATTCCTTTTTCATATCATCTGTAAATTCTGTTTTACCTGGATTTTCCATTGCAAATCCGTATGGTGAGTACATATGAACGGAAATAATAAGCCTGTCTTTTTCTATATCATTTGGGATTATATATTTACTTGAAAGCAGTGCAATTGGTGCAGCGGCTAAAGACGTACAGATTACAAAACGTTTTTTATTGTTACCATCACTATTACGAATTACGTCAAGCATCGATTGATTGTATAAATTAAGACAATTCAGTGCATCTCTACATTCGGTTGCCCATTCATCAATGTTCCATTCATATTTTGTTCCGGCAAGTCTAGGTTCATTTAGCAATTCAAAAATCAGGTGTTCATCATAACCGTTGTTGAAGGCAAGAGATATTTGTGACCAAAGATTCTGTAGAAATTTAATAGATTCATCAAAATTTTCTGTATTTGGATAATATCCCTGTCCGTATTCAACTTTTCCGTTTTCCAAATAATTATCATGATGACAGTTTATGATTACGTACATATCATTTGAAATTGCCCAGTCAACGATTTCTTTTACTCGGGCCATCCATTTTGGATCGATTGTGTAATTGCTATCAATAATGTGTTTTGACCAGGAAATCGGAATCCTAATAGTTTTGATTTTAGATGCTGCAAGACCATCTATCATTTTTTTTGTGGTCATTGGTTGTCCCCAGCTGATTTCTGAATCAAGTGCATTTGAAGCATAAGCATCTAAAGTATTTCCAAGATTCCATCCGCAAATTATTTCTTTTACTGCCTGAGCAGATGTTTTATCTGAAAAAGTTTTGTTTCCATTATCTTTAAGTGCAATGGATTTATTATATGAAGGAATAAATTCTGGAATTGACAAGGTTTCTTTTTGTTCTATCTGCATAGGAGGTACTTCTTTAATTATAGTATTTTCTGTTTGAGTTTTTTTTGTTTTATTACAGGAAAATAATAAAAGAATTGAAAATAAAATAACAGCTGATTTTTTCATTGAATTACTCCAGAAATTCTATAAAAATATTCTATTAATTTTTAATTTTATCACTATTTTAGATATTTAGATATGGTAATTTTTTTGTAAAACGATTAACATTGTAAATAATATATAAAAAAAAAGAGGTTATATATGAAAAAGCAGGTTTTTAACCCATATCTTCCAAGCTGGGAATATATTCCAGACGGTGAACCACATGTATTTGGAGACAGGGTTTACGTTTATGGTTCGCATGATTTTTTTAATGGTCATGTTTTTTGTTTAGGTGATTATGTATGTTATTCAGCTCCTGTAAAAGATTTATCTGACTGGAAATATGAAGGTGTAATTTATCCAAGAAACGCAGATCCAGTAAATAAGGCTGGAAAAATGTGCCTTTATGCGCCAGATGTAACAAGGGGACCAGACGGAAGATATTATATTTATTATGTTTTAGATAAAGTAGGATTTGTTTCTGTTGCTGTTTGTAATAAACCTGCCGGTAAATATAAATTCTATGGATACGTTCATTATAAAGATGGAACAAGACTCGGTGATCGTAAAGGTGATATGGTTCAGTTTGATCCTGCGGTAATTACAGAAGGAAATAAAACTTATATGTATACTGCGTTCTGTGGATGTCATATGAAAGACAGAATTGGTGCTATGGCAACAGTTTTAGGTCCTGATATGCTTACAATTGAAGAAGAACCTGTAGTAATTGCTCCTGGTGATGAATATTCTACTGCCAGTGAACAAAAAATTAAGGACGCAGCAAAAGATATTAATTGTCCGTATAAAATCGACAGTGAAAATTGGAAAGGTTTTAAGGGACATGAATTCTTCGAAGCTTCTTCTATTCGTAAAGTAAATGATACTTATTATTTTGTTTATTCTTCTTGTGTAATGCATGAACTTTGTTATGCTACCAGTAAAAATCCTACAAGTGGTTTTGTTTATGGTGGTGTAATTGTAAGTAACTGTGATATGCACATTGATACTTATAAAAAAGCAGATATGCCTTCTTGTTATGGTGCAAACAATCACGGTGGTTTTGAATTAATCAATGGTGAATATTATATTTTCTATCATCGTCATACAAATAAAACATGGTATAGTCGTCAGGGTTGTGCAGAAAAAATTAAGATAGAAGCTGACGGTTCAATAAAGCAGGTAGAAATTACATCATGTGGATTAAACGGTGGACCTCTTGCTGCTGTTGGAGAATATCCTTCTTACATTGTTTCGAATATGTTTATAGAAAAAGAACCATGTCCTTATGTTGGTGATGATAAATATCCTTATGTTACACAGGAAGGTAAGGATGGTGATAAAAATATTGCATTTATTACAAATATAAAAGACCAGGCAATTTTAGGATTTAAGTATTTTGATTTTAAGAATGTAAAAAAGATTACATTATCTTCAAGATGCTATGTATATGGTTCTTATGAAATACGTACCAAATGGGATGGTCCTGTTCTTGCTACGATTAAACTTGATTCCAGCAATGTATGGGAAGAATTTTCAGCTGATGTAAATATTCCTGATGGTGTAAGTGCGTTGTACTTGAAATATGTTGGTGGTGGAACCGGTCAGCTTAAGAGTATAAGATTTAATTAGAAATAATAAAAAAAGGAACATATTGGATATGTTCCTTTTTTTATTAACTAATATAACAGGCACTTTGATTAGTAGCCATCGCTCATTTC
Organism: uncultured Treponema sp.; assembly: GCA_937892225.1. GTDB lineage: Bacteria > Spirochaetota > Spirochaetia > Treponematales > Treponemataceae > Treponema_D. The sequence continues at coordinate 9,802 of CALAUH010000187.1, read as the reverse complement.
GCGGTTGGCGTCTTTTTTGCATAATTCGTCGTAGACTAAAGAGCGTTTTCTTAATTCTTCTTTTCTTTCTTTTGGGAAAGGCATATTTCGCCAGAAGATACCACGGACGTCTTTATCCAGACGTTGAACCCCTTCGCTTTCTTTTGTCATCCATAGAATATAATCTTCAATAAAGAATTCTTTTAAATCACCTTTGACTTTCAACTGCTCGATGTGCTGATAGTATTGGCCGGTAATTCCTTCTTCCATCCAGTAGTAAGAAGCTTTTTCTTTTGCAACCTGCCATCTTAAATCTGCAACGGCTGTTAAAACTGCAATCTTTAAATCTTTTGGATACATTGGAATTACAATACGTCCACGGCTTGTTACACGGTTGTAACGGTCAAATGGTTCCCAGCAGAATCCTCGGTCCCCGTATGTCGGTACAAGGCAAACGTATGGTACGATTCTGTTTGGTACATTTTTATGTATACGATGGAAAACACCAGGATCAATAGATTCAATCCATCTTAAAACTTCAATTACATTTTCGCGGGTTCCAGTTCCTTTTTCTGTACAGTGATAGAATTCTTTTGTGAACATTGGGAATTGATTACCACGTCTACCGATTGTCATTTTTGCCATTTGTCGAATTGTATCAAATTCTGTTTTTACGGCATCTGAATCAGTTTGTGTAGGTGCACCGCCTGTTTCTGAGATTTTGTTTTGAACATTATCATATGTTCCTTTTGCTTCCTGGAAATCGTTAAGAGCTCGTGCAAGTTCCTTATCATTTTTAGAAAGTCTATGTAATAAATCTGTGATTTCTGAAAAGAGTTTTCTTTGAACTTCTGTTAAAGATGCTTTGTGAGGTTCAAGCCCCATAATAGGTGTGTGATCACAGATTGTATCGATTCTGTTTTTAAGTTCTGCTTCTATCATAGAGCGTTCATTTTCTTTTATGCTCAAGATATTTTCTGAACTCTGCATTTTACCAGAGTTTTTAGACTGTAACTGCATAAGTCTTGACTGTTCAGCGGTTGCGGCCTGGTCTGGTGTAAGATTTCTTGCAGGTTGTTTTTTTTCATCAGTTGCAGAATTAGTCATTCGACCTGATGCTATTTCTTTGAACCATTCATCAATATAAAGAATAGGTTCTCCGGTTTTATTTTCAAAAACTATTTTAGAGAAAAAGTCTTTTTGTTCTGCTTTAAATAATGATGGTAAAAGAATACCAAAACGCATGAGCATTCTTTTTGGCATTGGTAAATTAATGTCAGACATTTTTGGTGCCATGCCTCTAAGAAGTTCCCAATAGCATGTAATAATCTGCTGTCTGTAAACGGCTCTGTCTTTTGGATCAGGACAGGTTAAATATTTTGAAAGAACTTGATGTACACGCTGTGCAGATGTATTTTCTCCTGTTAATGCAGTTCTATAATATTTTTGATCATTGTAAATATCTGAAGGAGTGTCATTTACCAGTTTTGGAATAGGTGCAAATTCTGTTTTGCTTAAATCTACATCATGAATAGATTTGTTACCTCTTGGTATAGCAGGTTCATTAGAGTAAAGTGAACTTTTAGAAAAACCTTTTCTAATAGGTATAGGTGAATCTGGTAAATTTTCTATATCATCAACGGAAATAGTTGATTCTGTGTTTGATAGTAATGCTTCAATTTCTGGATCTAATTCAGCCATATCTGCCCCTTGTGGAACGTTTAAAATACTTAATTATTATAACATACAATATTATTAAATCATAGAATAATTATTTAATTAATCTGCCTTTTTTTGATGGTATAATCGGAATAACCTTTTGCCCTGAGTTCCTTTTCGAGTGTACTTACGTTTTTCCCGTCGACATTTCTTATGGCGACTTTTACCATTGTCTGAGTTTTCTGGAAAACAACATCTTTAAAACCATCTTTTAAAAGTTTTTGTGCAAGTCTGTTTGCATTTTCTTTGTTCGAAAAAGCTCCCAGTTGTATATCCCATTTTGTACCGTCCGGCCTTTTTACAGTAACAACAGCTGCCGGTTTACCAAAACGTCTTTCCATCATCTTTTGGGCACTTAATGCAGTCTGCTGACTTAATTTTGTGTTTGCACCTTTTTTTACAATTTCCAGTTTAACTTTTGTAGTTCCGCTTCCAATCATTCCTAATTTAACTGCGGCAGCTTTTGAAAGATCAATTTCTCTGTTTTGAACAAAAGGTCCTCTGTCATTAACGCGTACTTCTACGGTTTTTCCGTTACGCAGATTGGTAACCTTTAAAACTGTATTGAACGGTAAAGATTTGTGTGCACAGGTTAATGAATACATGTTAAAAGTTTCACCATTGGATGTTCGTTTACCGTGAAATGCTTCTGCATAATAAGATGCGGTTACTCCGGTTTTATATTCTTCTATCGCAGATAGAGGAGATAAAAATAGTGATAAAAAAACTATGTATAAAAAGCGTTTAAATATTTTCATACATAGTTTATCGGCAGAAATAAAAATGAGTTTATATTTGTGCGACAGTTGCACCTTTTAATAATCGTCCGGAAATTAACAGAGGATTTTTTGCAGGATTTTTGTTTTCTATTTTTTCTATTAATGATTCTGCAATAGTTTTACCGATTAATTCACCATTCTGTTCATAAGTTGTAAGAGGCGGATACATCATTGATGTAAGAACGATTCCATCATAACCGACAATACTTATGTCTTTTCCCAAAACAAGATTTTTACTGTTTAATACTCTTATCCCGCCGAGTGCAGAATAATCATCCGGGAAGAAAATACATGTTGGCGGATCTTTTAATGACATCAGAATTGAAGTCGCTTCGGAACTTGTAATAGGGTCGTGATATAAACCGTCAATAATATATTCAGAAGGTATTTTAATATTATGATTTTTTAGTGTTTCAAAAAAAGCATTTGTTCTTTCACGGGTAACAAGAGTTTCTTCTCCACAAATCATTGCAATTTTAGTATGTCCTTTAGAAATTACGTATTCTGTAAGTTCTTTCATTCCTTTTTTATTGTCACTGACGATGGAAATCTGTTTGTTATCATAAATGTAATCTAGCGTTACAGTTGGAATTTCACTTGCAAGAAGTTTCTGTAAATCCGGACGTTCGAAATTTGCAGAAAGAATTACTATTCCGTCGAAATTTCTTCCGATTATGTGCTTGTAATAATCATAACTGTCGTTGGAAGAAGGTCCTGTAAAGGTGATGTCATATCCTTTTGTCTGTGCGACTTCCTGTAATCCACTTATGATTTTTGCAAAATACTGATGTTGTAATCCGCTACCTGTTTTATCTTCGAAAATTACACCAATATCATAAGTTCGGTTGGTTCTTAATGCTCTTGCTGCAATATTAGGATGATATCCCATTTCTTCTGCTTTTTTTTGAATAAAAAGTTTTTTTTCTGTACTGATTTCCGGACTGTTCTGAAGTGCTTTACTAACTGTAGAAAAAGAAACAGAACATTCTTTTGCAATATCTTTTAAGGTTATCATCTCATTTATCCTTGAAAATTCGCGTATATTTTAATATATTAATAATAACATATTTTTTTAAAGTTTGCGTTGCAAATTTTTTATTTTATTTAGAGGACTAACAATGAAATCAATTTATAATTCTCCACTTTTTGATGATGAAGAAGAAAAGAAAGAAATGCCTAAAATGCCTGATCCATTTTCAGAAAAATTCTTAAAAACTCGTCAGATTATTCTTACTGGAGAAATAAAAAAAGAATTAGCAGATGAAATAGCAAGACAGTTACTTATTCTTGATGCAGATGATAATAAGAAACCAATTTATATGTACATAGATTCTCCTGGTGGAGATGTTGATGCAGGTTTTGCAATTTTTGATATGATTCGTTTTGTTTCTGCACCAGTTTATTTAATTGGAATGGGACTTATTGCTTCTGCTGCAACTTTAGTTTTACTTTCTGTTCCAAAAGACAGACGTTATGGTTTACCAAACAGCAGATATTTAATTCATCAGCCACTTGGTGGAATGCGTGGTGTTGCAACTGATATTGAAATTTATGCAAAGGACATGGAAAAAATCCGTGCTAAATTGAATAAAATTATTTCTGACGGTACAGGAACTTCACTTGAACAGGTTACAAAAGATACAGAAAGAGATTTCTGGCTTGATTCTGATGAAGCTGTAAAATACGGACTTATTAGTAAAATCGTTACAACAAACGATGAATTGAAAAAATAGAAAATGACTTTTGCTTTAACAGATATATTAATTGATAAAATCCAGTCTGCTTTAGAAAATCAAGAAGAATCTTTTCTTGTTGATGCAAAGAATCAGACATTAATATCAGCTGAAGAAGTTAAAGCAGATGATGAAAACTTTTATGAATTGCCTGAGTGGAATTCTACTGACGGTTTTAATTTAAGACAGAATTTTGTAAACAGACTTAATTCTCCGTTTGCAAAAGATGAACTTCAGCAGGTTTTACATTCAGGAAGGGGGGTATTTAAGAATTTCAGAAATGTTTTAAAACAGTATCCAGAAGTTGAGAAAAGATGGCATGTTTATAAAAATCGAGAAATGAACATCTTTATTAACGAATGGTATAATTCTTTGCGTGAAATATGGGGTCTTGAAAAATTAGATTATTTTCCAGAATCAGATGAAAATCTTATTCATGATGATTTTAGTTTTCATAATTTTACTGAAGAAGACTCGCAAATTATAAGTAAAAATATTCACGCTTCATTAATTGGTGAAGAAAATAATCTGCCGAAAGAATTACAGATTTCTGTATTTGAACTGTGGCATAATCAGTTCATGAATGCTGATGCTGCAATGCAAACAGGATTTATTTGTCGTACTCTTTCTGAAGATTTTGCAGGTTGTATAACATTTTCACCAGTATCAGATAATCAGGAAAAGGTTTTTGTTCTTACGAGCCTTTTTGTTCCTGAATCCTATAGAGGATTAGGTATTGGCACAGAATTATTATCAATGTGTCTTTCAAAACTAAAAGCAGATGGAAGAGAATGGCTTCTTTTACCAAATATTATTATACCGGAAATCCTTTTGCCTTTGTTAAGTAGAATGGGCTTTGAAAAATTAGGAACCGGCTATAGTTTAAAAATCTCTGCCAGCTAGTTAGTTTATTATTTTTTTTGGAGGAAAGATAAATACATTAATTATTTATCTATAAGTAATATGAGTTACAAAAATTTTAATCGTGAATTCGAAATTGATGATGAAAAAACTGCTTTTTATTTAGAGAATGCAGTTACAAAAATTACAACAGAAGAAGATATTGATACACTTACATCTTTGATTAAGCTATTTAAAAAGAATGTTCCTCTTTCTCGCCGTAAGTATGTAATCGCTTATATGTTAAAAGAAGTTCTTAAACATTATCATGTTCCATTTAACAGAAATCAGAAACAAAATAACAGACATTCTAAAGTTGAAAATTTTAAGAAAGAATATACTACAGAAACTAAAACTGCAGAAGTAGAAGAAAAAGTACATCATCCACGTGTAATTATTGATGCAGATAAAGCTACTTCAATTTTTATTAGCATTGGAAAGAACCGCAGAGTTTATCCAAGAGATTTAGTTGGTATTCTTATTGCAGTTGCCGGAATTGATAGAGACCGCATTGGTGATATTAAAGTTCTTGCAAATTATTCTTTTGTTCAGCTTTATACAGAAGATGCTCAGACTGCAATTGATAAATTAAATGGTTATGACTACAGAGGAAGAAAACTTGCTGTAAGTTACAGCCGCCAGAAATCTGATGAAGAAGTTGAAGAAACAACAGAAAAAGATAATATAGCATCTGATTATAACGAAACTTATGAAGATGCAGATTTAGCAGCAGAAGATGCAGCAGCATACGCAGCAGCAGAAAAAGCCGCTAAAGATAAAGAACCTTTTGGTATCTAATAAATAGGATTGTAAAGAGAATAGGACGGTGTTCCAAATGCATCTGTAATTTTAAGGAATGCCGTATCTATAAAAGTATTTTCTACAGTCAAAATTGCAAAACAAGGTGGTTGTGCAGCTCTTGGTCTGGAAATTGAACCGGGATTAATAAATGTGCAATCATCTTGTTTTTCTATACAGGCAACATGTGTGTGACCGTGCAAAGCGGTTTTACAGTTTTCTAATTTCATTTCTGATATTAAATTTTCATATCCAAAATCAACACCAAAATAATGACCGTGAGTAATAAAAAGATTTGTATTATTAACAGTTAAAATCTGCTGGGATGGTACAATTACAGAACCTTTTAATAATCCTTTTGCATTTGGATTGTTCTTACCAATATCAAAAGAAACTGGTACTGTAGAAGGATCTCCGTTTCCACCGGCAAATGCAATTACAGAAGGAACGCATATATTAAAATCCTTGTCTTCATCAGCAAGTTCAAGTACTTGTGCTAAATCTACAGCTCCATCACCACAGAAAATCAGTGCGTCACATTTTTGACCAAAATTTCTGATGATTTTTAACAATAATTTATAGTTACCGTGAGAATCTGATATTGTTAATATACGTGCATGGTTTTTAGTTTTGAGTTTATTGATATCGCTTGCGCTTCCTATCAAACCATTTGAATTTTGTAAAAGAGTTATCATAATCCTATTGAATCATATAGTGATTTACAGATTGAATGTTAGTTTCTGGATCAGTATAACGATTGAATTTGATTTTTTTCAGAATTCTTTCTGCATGTGTATACATGTCTATATCATTTAAGATTTTGCCGTCTGTTGTAAGAATATAATCAATTGTGCTTATTAAAACAGGTTTTGCTTCTTCGATAAACTGGCTTTCTGTTTCTTCTTCCATATCATCACCGGAGATGGCTACCTTCTGTGATTTATCGATAACGAGATTACATGTCGATTCAAGACCAAGTGTGTCATCCTGAGGGAAAAGTGCAATTACTGGGAAAGGAACGTTCATATCAAGATGATCCTGAAGTCTTCCAAGTGCAATATGTGTATTTTCTGGCGCTCCAAGAATGATTAAAGCACCAATTTGATATTCACATTCAATTATATAATTATATAAATCTGAAGAGTATGATTTTGCACCGTGTTTAAAATCATCTGGAAAAATAAGTGAATCTATGATGTCTGTATTTTCGTACATACAGTATTTTTCTGATAATAAACTTGTATATATTTCTACCTCTTCTTTCTGATTAAAATCGTATCCAAAAACAATTAATATTTTTTTGTTGGAATTGTTCCACATCATTATGCGGTCTTCTAATTCATCTTTTATTATTGAATGTTTTTTTGATGTTACAGGTCTGGCAGTTTTATCTGTCATTATTTCATGTTTTTTGTTACATGAACAGATTGTGAATAAGCTGATAATTAATAAAAAAGTTGATTTTTTCATATCTAATATAATACTGAATTTAAATTTGAATGAAAAGTCTTTGACGAATTTTGTTGAATTTGTAAGTGTTTTTCTGTTATTATGGCTTATGAGTATCTTAATGCCTTTAGTTGGATTGATTGGTAGTTTAGGCTTACTTTTGTACGGTATGAAACTTATGAGTGATGGTGTACAGAATAGTGCCGGTGAAAAACTACAAAGAGCTTTAAGTGTTATTACAGGAAATAGATTTGTTGCACTTTTAACCGGTCTTTTAGTTACAATGGTCATTCAGTCTTCTGGTGCAACAACAGTAATGGTTGTAACTTTCGTAAATGCAGGCTTAATGAGTTTGACTCAGTCTGTAGGTGTTATTTTTGGTGCAAATATCGGTACAACTATTACAGCATGGATTGTTTCTATTTTTGGTTTTAATTTTAATATTTCATCTTTTGCAATTCCTGTATTCGGTATTGGTTATTTTATAACAATTCTTATTAAGAAAAAGAGTGTGTATAAAAATCTTGGTGAAGCCATAATGGGTTTTGGTATGCTTTTCTTAGGTCTTTCCGGCTTAAGTGAAGTCTTTACTCCTGATCAGTTAGGATGGCTTTTTAAGATTCAGGGAAGTGGTCTTTTATCAATTCTGTTAGGTTTTTTAATTGGTATAGTTATTACGGCCTTGTTACATTCATCATCAGCTTTTTCTGCAATCGTAATTACAATGGCATATAACGGACTTGTTTCCTGGGAACTTGCCGCTGCAATGACATTAGGAAGTAACATCGGTTCAACAATTGATGCAGTTCTTGCAGCTTTTGGAACAAGTGCAGATGCCCGCCGTTCTGCTTTAATTCACGTTATGTTCAACGTATTCGGTACTGTTCTTGCATTAATTTTCTTCCATCCATTCTTAAATCTTGTAATGATGCTTACACCAGGTGGAGCAAATTCTAATATTGCCATCCGCATTTCAATGCTTCATACAATCTTTAAGACTCTTTCTACAATCATCTTCCTTCCATTGCAGAATCCTTTGGTTCAACTTACACAGCGTATTATTAAAGATGATAAGAAAGATGTATCAAAAACTTACAAACTTGAATTTACAGGACTTCTTTCAAAAGACAATATTACAACTCATATCATTCAGGCAGAAAAAGCTATTGCAGATATGACAGATGTTGTTTCAGATATGTTTGATAATATTCAAATTGGTGTTACAAAACGAAATGCTGATTTTATTGATACTTACAAAGATGAAAGTGTTTTTGTAGAAGATTATGTAGATCAGATGCATGAACAGATTACTCATTATCTTATTAAATGTCAGACTTTACAGCTTACAGACAAACAGGTTAATCATATTTCTAACATGATTCAGATTGTTGATGAACTTGAAAATATGAGTGACAGTTGTTTTGGTACTATAATGCTTATTTGTCGCTCTATAGAAAAGAAAATGTCGTTCAAAACAGAAGATTTGGAAAGACTTTTGCCATATATTGAATTGGTTCGACAATTCCTTCAGTTTATTCGTATTAATATTAATAAGCAGCTTACACAGGAAAAACTTGAACTTGCAGCAGAACTTGAAGATGGAATTGACGCTTTCAGAAAAGATTTAAAGAAAATTGCCCGTAAACGTCTTGAAGGTGGCGCTGATGTTAAAGCCGAACTTTTGTATATTGATATAGTTCGAGCAATTGAACATATTGGAGATAACTGTTTCAGTATTTCTGAAAGTCTTACAAATGGTTAATGTGTTTTTTAAGGTAGTATTTTTAATTGGCAGTCCAATTAACATTTAAATGGCAACCATAAAATGAAGCAAACATTTCGCTTTCTTCAAAAGTATATCTGGAATTTATTACAATAACTGCAATACGATTTTCATAAGGACTTTTAATATATCCAACAGGAACAATTGTATTACAATTTTTATCTTTTTCTGTATTTAATTTTTTGTATTTAGTTCCTCTAATTGCCTGAATGTCATATGTGTTTATTTGGTCAATATATCCTATATTTTCTTGTTTATAATATTTAATATTAATTGAAATTTCAGAATCATTTGTTATTAGTGGGAATTCTTCATAAGTTACTGTATTGAAATTGATTTTATATTTGTCTAAAATTTCATCAAATAATTTATCTAGCTTAAGTGCAGGAACTGTCCATCTAGTAAAACAATCCATATTATCACTAGCAATTACAACTTTTATTCCTTTTCTCCAAATATCATTGGCTAATTTGCACACCTTTTTGTCTTTTCTGGCCAATTTAAGCGAAATGTTTGTGAAATATCACTACCTTTGTCTCAAAAAACAAATAATTGTATGATGAAATTCACTAATTCTCTTCTCGTTTTGGCTGGAATTTTCGGCCTCACGGGTTGCACGACCAAGGAAAATCCTAAGGCAATGCAGCAAGTTGACTTCTCAC
>CALAUH010000186.1 GCA_937892225.1 uncultured Treponema sp. | reverse complement strand
ATTTCACAATGGCGCAAGCCATTATTTCACATCGGCGTCAGCCGATATTTCACTTATTTTGTTCTCGCAACCGGCAACCGTCGGAAGTCGGAAACCGAGGGCTTTTTTGCGCAAAACCGGTTGAAAAGTTCTCGAAATTGTGTTATAATGAGCTCGACAAATCAGAATTTGTGTAATAGAAACGGAGGTATAAGTGCTATGCTTTATCATGGTTCAGAATTTGCAAATTTGCCATATATCATGGCGAACGCAAAATCTCATTCTACAGGTAAACAAGTGGCCTATTTCACCAGCGATAGAGTATACGCATTAGTATGTAGCCGCTCAAAACCAAACAGATTTGTCACAATGGGTTATCATGCTGATGACGGAAAACAGCATTATTACGAGCGCTTTCCGAATCAGTTGGAAGAACTTTATAGTGGCTTGACGGGATACTTGTATCTTTTGGAATCAAGCGAAGGATTGGAAAATCTCAGAGACCATTCGTGGGAAAGCTGTGAAAATGTCTGCTTTGATCGGTGTGAACGTGTAGACGATTTATTTCAAGCTATTCTTGAAGAAGAAAAACTTGATTACGATTATTCAAATTGTAAAACAGCAAAATCTTTATATTTGAGAACTGCTCTTTTTCCATTGTATCCAAGACTAACTCATGCTCAGGTTGCAAAAATTGTAAAAATATTAGGTTCATTACCATAAAAACTGATATTTTCTATGAATGCAATTCAAAAGGAAAAATATTTGAATGAAAAAAGTTTTAATTGTTATAAACACAAGTAAAAGCGATTCTCTTTCTCTTTCAGAAAAAATTTCTTTGTATTTACAGGACAAAGGTTTTATTTGTGATTGTATCAATTTTGATGGTTTTTGTGAAAATACTGGTAAACGAACAAATTATAATAAAAAAGGAAGTGATGAAGATCAGAAATTAAGAGTAACATTAATTCCAGATCAAACTTTAAAAATGTTATTAGATTATATAATATCTCATGGATATTGTGATAATGATTTTATATTTCAAAGAGAAGATGGCTCCCCTTTACGCCAAGAATTTTTAGAATCAGTTTTTCATAGAGTTATTATAAAAGCTGGCATTGATTCAACTAATAGAAAACTTTGCCCCCACTCTTTTCGATTTACATACGTAACAAGAATGAGAACAAAAGTTAATGCAGAAGTTGTTCAAAAAATGGTAGGACATAGTTCTATAGAAATGACTGAATATTATACAAGAGCTGCTATTCCGGAAATGGTAAGTTCAATACAAAATGTACTTCCTGCAGTAAATGAACTATTTGAATAAAACGACTAACGATACGTTATGTTTCTCGGAGCCTGGGAATGAGTTTCATTTTCCAGGCTCTTTTTTTTTCACACGATGTCAATAAAAAAAATGGACAGGTATTAAACCTGCCCAATGATAAAAATGTAAAAAAATGTATAATTGAATATATTATATATTTCTTTTTTTTTAAACTTGTCCTATGGTCGTAAGATGTAGTAAGTTGTGCCTGGTGTTGGAGTGCCTGTAGAATCTCCGCCTGTTCCATAAAACATATGATAATAACAGTCAGATTTAAAAGAGTTTGGAACTATCCAGCTATAATATTCTTGACCATCTCTATTAGATTTTGTTGTATAAACTTGTATATTACTACAATCATAAAACATATACATACAAGATTCTGATCCTACATAAATTGCAGATATATGAGGTATTGTTTTAAGTGATGTACAGCATTCAAACATATTTGAATAACAAGAATCAGGTAAAATAGTTGCTGGTAAATCTGGTGCGGTTGTAAGGGATGTACAACCAGAAAACATACTATAATAACAATCAGGAATCAAATTAGTAGCTGGTAAATCTGGTACAGTGGTAAGCGATCTACAGTCTTCAAACATTTCACTATAACAAAAAGGAGTTAAAGTAGTTGCTGGTAAATCTGGTGCAGTTATAAGTGAACTACAGCCTTTAAACATACTTTTATAACAAGAATCAGTTAAAGTTTTTGCTGGTAAATCTGGTGCGGTTGTAAGAGCTTTCCAGCCAGAAAATAATTCTGCAAAACAATATTCTTTCATTTTAGGTTCTTCATTGTTTTGTACTTTTTCATAATCAAGTAATGTCATAATATTTCCATAACAGAAAATATTTGTATAACTATCTAAATGGATGGAATAAAGTCTAGTATTATTTTTACCTCTAAGATAAAGTTTATTATCAGTTCCGCTTGTAATTTTTGTTCCATCCCATTCATTCCAGTTCTCTAAATCTGTTGAATATTCAAGAATTCCATCCCAGCCTTTTGAACCTACTTTAAAATTAAATGGTGCTTCTGAACTGAATGTTAAATATCCAGTTTCTGTTTTTTCATCAGCAAAAAAGAATCCAGTAAATAATGAACAAATAAATAAAATTAATAAAGTTTTTTTCATATTTATCTACCTCCAGATATATAAATTATAACATTGTTTATTTTTATTTAAAGAAAATTGTATAACAATGTTTAATATTTTATTTATTTAAAAAAGAATCCGGGTGCAACGTTGCACCCGGAAATAAGTAACAATATTGTTTTTTCAAAATTGTTACTTTTTAGTTTTATTTTCAAAAATGAAGTCCAGTTTATTCTCTGCAGTATTATATTTAAATCTACAGCTGAATTCTTTATCGTTTTTTGTTTTACATTTTTTAATTCCTGATAATTTTCCGGAACATAAATTTAAAAGATCTTTTTCTGTGATTTTAGTTCCTGATACATTAAACCAGATTGTAAATTTACAACCGTTTTTATAACTGCTGCAATACCAGTTATTTTTTCCTTTTTTTACAGGATTATTACAAAGCGGACAATTTACATTTAAATTATTTTCTTTAACAGATATTTCTATTTTATTTTGAACTGCCTGAAAAACATATTCTTTAATATTTTTATAAAATTCTTCCGGCATATCATTAAGCTTTTCTTCCCATTCAGTTGTTTCTGAAATATCAGTAATTCTTTTAAGCGGAGTTTTTTCCAGGGAATCTAATAATGTATTCCCTAATTTTGTTATAAGAATATTTTTTTTATCAAATTTGATATAACCTATTTTTTCAAGTTTTGGAATATAGGTATGTCTTGTTGCTGCAGTTCCAAGTCCTACTAATTTTTTATCAATATCCTCATTTTTTGGATTTTCCATAAATGCAAGAATTGAAGCTTCATTAAAATATTTCTTAGGTTGTGTATATTTTTCTTCAGATTTAACATCAATTAAATTGATATTATCCCAGTCAATATTTATTAATTCCTGTTCTTCATTATCATTATTTTTTTCTATATAAAATTGAGAATATTTTTTCCAGCCAAGTTGAATATTTTCTTTTGCAGAAATTCTGTATTCATCATTTTTTATATTAATTTTATATGTATATTTATTACAGATATTTTCTTCCAGAAAAGCAATCAAAAATCTGTTCTTAATTAAATTATAAATATTCTTTTCCTGCATATCTGCATCTGCAGGAATATTTTTTAATGGTATTAATGCATGGTGTGCTTCCAATTTTTTATCATTAAAACATCTTTTATTTTGATAATTAATATAAGAATCATAATATACATCTTTTAATTCTGGTTCTTCTTTAACAAAGTTTTCGAAAATATCAATACAAAGCTGAATATTTTTTTCTCCCATAACACGAGATGGAGTTCTAGGATAAGATACGCATTTATATTCTTCATATAATTTTTGTACTATTTTTAATGTTTGAGCTGCACTTAAACTGTAATGTTTAAAAGCATCTTTTTGAAGGTTTACCAGATTATATAGTTGAGGTGGTGGAGTAGTAATTTTCTGTTTTTCTGTATCAATTAATTTTGTTTTATAGCCTATATTTTGTTTTAATAAAGCTAATTTGTTTTCATCTGAAAATTTTGATTTATTATTATCAAAATATAAACCTGAAAATATTTTTGTATCTGTACCTTGAAAATAACCTTTATATTCATAATATTTTTCAGGTATAAAATTTTCTACTTCGTTACATCGTATTTGTATAGCTTTTAGAATTGCAGTTTGTACTCTTCCTACCGGAAGTTTTTTATATGCAGCTGAAGTTATGTATCGAGTGAAATTAATTCCAATCAGCCAGTCAGAATGCTGTCTTGCAAATCCCTGGGAAGATAATAAATTATAATCAGTTAAAGGTTTTGCATTTTTTATGCCTTCATTAATTACTTCAGGAGTTAAAGCCTGGGAAACCCAGAATCTTTTTATTTTAGAAAAATCTTTTATTCCGGCAAATAAAAAACATTCCCTGGCAATTATTTCACCTTCACGGTCTGCATCTGTTGCAATAATGATTTCATCATTGGAATGTAACTTAATTTGTTTAATGACTAATTCAGCCTGTTCTTTAACTGAATCATTAATTTTATATAAAAACTGTTCTGGTATTATTGGAATAGTATTCCAGTTTTTATATTTTGAATCATATTGTACCGGTTCGTATAGTTCGAATAAATGACCGATACAATTGGCAATTGTAATATTCCCATCGGTATAAATACCGTGTGAATATTTACAATTCAAAGCAGTCGCAAAGTCTTTTGCGACGCTTGGTTTTTCTGTAAGAATAAACATAAACTTTCCTTTCTGGGCGGATAAAAAAGTTTATGTTTAAATAATAAATCACAAATTGTACTTTTGTCAATTTGTGAACTCGGGTGCAACGTTGCACCCGGCTTTTTGTAATATTCTTGTTTTTTCAAAGTTGTTACATTTTAACAACAAATTTGAAAAAGGGAAAAGAAATACAAAAAGCACTTTTCTAACGTACCGCAAGATAAAAGTAATGTTAACATATTTTGTATTTTTTTTAATTATAAGAAATTACACGTTAACACGTGTTTTTTTTGTTTACTATTTGTTTAATAATTATTTTAATTGACAATATAACATATTGTTGACATAATAACATTATGTAACAACTTTGAAAAAACAAAGTTGTTACATTTTTCCGGGTGCAACGTTGCACCCGGAAATATAAAGAAGGTTATATGATTTTTAGCAAAGAAATGAAAAGACAGTTAATTGCTTCAACGAATCCAGGTGCAGCAGGATGTATTATTACTTTTGAAATCGGTGAATATTCAAAAGAGAATTTTCCTGCAGCTTATAGTCTTTTGTATTCTTTTTGGACCAGAGTAATCTGTAATAAAACAAATATATTAAAAAAATACTTTGACGGTTTTATAAGAGAAAATTTAATTATAAAAAACAATGATTTATATAAACCATCAATTCAAGTATTTGGAGTTTTAAAAGAAGGTATACCATTAAATTTACCTGATTTAAAAACAAAGATGAAAATATTTTATATGCGTACTTTAATGCTTACTGAAATTAATGAAAACTTAAAAGTAAATATAAAACCTGTAAATGTAAATAACTATCTTAATAACCTTACATCAAATGGATTTAAGGATTTAGTAAATAATTCTGAAGATGAAGAATTTTTGTTTTTTAAATCTTTTTTGAAACGGAAAAAGATGATTGCTTTTTATGGCTGTTTTAATTTTTCAATGAACAGTGTTAGAAAACATCATATAAAAGGAAATACAGATGAATAATATAAAAGATCTTTTTAATCATAAAAGAGATTATGACGAAAAAAATAAAATTAAATTTGAACGTGTTATTTATGATGATGATGATGCCCAGCTTAAAAGAATGTTATCTAATCTTTTAAGGAATAATTATGATTTTGATTCTGGAAGAGTTTTTTATTCAAAATATCCTAGAAATCAAAGGGTAACTTTTAAGCTTCATTTAGGAAAAAGCATCCAAAGTCATAATAAATATATAAATAATTATATGATTCAAAGTGATAAAAATGAAGTAGATATTAAGCCTGTTTTATTTGGAACAGATTTAGATGAATATAATGAAAAAATTGTTAAAAAACATTTTAAATGTATTATTTCACCTGAAAATCAAAATGTAAATCTTGAAACGCTTGTAAGAGATTTTATTAAAAAAATTGAACGAATAACAGGTTATGAATTATGCTGGCAGGCAGCAATACATAAAGATACTAATCATAAACATGCTCATGTATGTATTAATGGAATTGATAGAAACGGCAAAGATGTTTATTTTCAAAGGGATTATATTAAAAAAACTTTTAGGGAAATGTTGAGTAATTCCTGTACAAATATGATAGGACAGAGAAGTGAACAGGAAATAAGAGAATCAAGAAAAAATTTATATTTAAGTAAACGATTTACCGAACTGGATGAAAGACTTAAAAATATGGACCAGGATTTGTTTAGAATAAAAAAACTTCCACAGGAATTACAGAATAGAATTTTATTTTTAGCTGATCTGAAACTTGCAGAAAAACTTGAAACAGATATTTATAAATTAAAATATAACTGGGAAGAAGTTTTGACTGCAGGCGGCAGGTTTAATTCATATCTGGATGAATATATTAAAGACAATAAAATTAAACTGTATAGTGGAAAATCTGTCAGTGGAAAAGTAATTAAAGTAATTGATTTTGATAAAGAAGAATCATGGAATGATGCTTTAATTATCCAAACAGAAAAAGATGAAAAAATTTATGTACCAGTTTATCAGCTTATGAAAGAAGAACTGGAAAACAAAGATGTTTTTATAAAAGGAAAAATGAACGGATTATCACTTCAAATTAAAGACAGTGATATTAAGGTTCTTAATAATAAAGATATAAATAATATAACAAGATAAAAAATGGAGGAATAATATGAGATCAATTGATAATTTTGTAATTGGAAATAATTTTGAAGGATATAGTATTAATAAAACTATTGTTAACAAATTAATACCTATTAGTAAAACTAGAGAAAGTATTAAAAAATATAATATTATTGAAAATGATAGTTTACGAATGGATAAAGCTTATAAAGTTAAAAGCCTTATTAATAAATGTCATAAAAAATTTATTTTTGATGTTCTTAATAAAATTAATATTGATTGGAATGAACTTTATGAAGCTTTTGATGAAAATAAAGATAAAAAGAAATTAGCCTTAATCCAGGATAAATATCGTAAACTTGTTTCAGAATCTTTTATAAAAGATTCTTTGTATAAAAAACTTTTTGTTAAAGATTTGTTTGTTGAATTATTACCTTCATTGTGTAATGAAGAAGAATTAGCAGATGTAAATTCTTTTTCTGGTTTTTATAGTTATTTTACTAATTTTAATGATTTAAGAAAATATTTATATATTAGTGATAAAAAACATAATACTGTACCTTATAGAATTATTAACGAAAATTTTCCTTTATTTTATGAAAATAAAATTATATTTGATAAAATAAAAGATATTGCAGCTGAACTGTTAGATGAAGAATTATTTAAATCATTAACTTATATATATAATAATAAATGTTTTCCAATAACAGATGA
>CALAUH010000185.1 GCA_937892225.1 uncultured Treponema sp. | reverse complement strand
TCAAAAACTTATTGATACTTTAATAAATCTCCGCGACAACGGAAACACTGTAATTGTTGTTGAACACGATGAACAGACGCTTCGTACTGCAGATTATCTTATCGATATGGGACCTGGAGCAGGTGTAAACGGTGGTCAGGTTGTTGCAGCTGGAACTCCAGATGAAGTTGCAAAGGTAAAAGAAAGTCTTACTGGTCAGTATCTGGCCGGCACACTTAAAATGGACATTCCAGCTAAACGTCGTCCTGGTAACGGAAAATTCATCACTATAAACGGTGCAAAAGAACATAATCTTAAAAATGTAAGTGTAAAAATCCCGCTTGGAACTTTTACTTGCATTACAGGCGTTAGTGGCAGTGGTAAATCTACTTTGATGAGCGACATTTTGTATCCTGTGGTAAGTAATCAGATTATGGGTACAAATTATGATGTAGGTGAATGCGACAGCGTAGAAGGAATTGACGGTGTAGATAAAGTAATCAACATTGACCAGTCCCCAATTGGCCGTTCTCCTCGAAGTAACCCGGCAACATACGTCGGTGTTTTTGATGCAATCCGCGATTTGTACGCATCTCTTCCAGAAAGTAAAGCACGCGGTTACCAGAAGGGCCGTTTTAGTTTTAATGTAAAAGGTGGTCGCTGCGAAAACTGTCAGGGAGCCGGTGAAATTATCATTGAAATGAACTTTTTGCCAGATGTTTACATTCAGTGTGAAGTTTGCGGCGGTAAACGTTTTAATCACGAAACACTCGAAGTTGAATATAAAGGTAAATCAATTAATGATGTTTTGAATATGAGTATTGATGAAGCCTGTGAATTTTTCAGTTCTATTCCACATATATATAGAAAAATTGCAACATTACAATCAGTTGGTTTGGGATATATTCAGCTTGGACAGAATGCACTTACACTTTCCGGTGGTGAAGCTCAGCGTGTAAAACTTGCAAACGAACTTGCCCGCCCATCAACAAGCAAGACTTTGTATATTTTGGACGAACCTACAACAGGTTTACATTTTGCAGATGTTAAACTTTTGATGAAGGTAATTCAGCGTCTTGTAGATAACGGAAACTCAGTTGTAATGATTGAGCATAATCTTGATGTTATTAAACAGGCAGATTATATTATAGACTTAGGACCTGAAGGTGGAACTGGCGGCGGTACGATTGTAACTACTGGTACACCCGAAGAAGTCGCTAAATGTGAAAAAAGTTATACAGGACAGTTTTTAAAATGAAAAATAACCGGTGGTTGAGTTTCTTGAAATTTAGAACATTTTTACTCGTATTATGTTTAACTTTCTCTTTTACAGGGCATTTATTTGCACAGGAAGAAGTTACTACAATCACAATTTTAAATGCAAGACAGACTGAATATAAAAAAGACGAAGAAAGCGGAAATGATTCAATTCTTTTGGAAGGTTCTGTTCAAATTTCAGTACAAAAAGGAAATTCTATATCAGAAATTAATGCAGATAAAATCACTTATGATAGAAAAACTGAAATGCTTTTTGCTGAAGGAAACGTTGAAATAATTACAAAATCTTCTTCAGAAGGCGGGGAAAAATCGACTGCATCATCTTTACTTATGAATACATCAACTCTAGAAGGTGTATTTAATGACGGACGTGTTGTTCAAACTCAAAGTGATGCTTTAAATTTACCGTCAGGTTCAACATTGATTGTATTCTCAGATATTTTTGGAAAAAGTGAATCAAATACAATCGCATTTAAAAATTCGAGCCTTACTTTCTGTGATGATGAAAATCCGCACTGGCATATTGATGCAACCAGAACATGGCTTTTACCTGGAGGAGAATTTGCATTTTTTAATGCCTTGCTTTATATAGGTCCAATTCCAGTTTTTTATTTTCCGGCATTTTACTATCCGAAAGATGAACTTATTTTTAATCCTGTTTTTGGTTTTTCTAATAAAAAGGGATATTATTTTCAGACAACAACATATTTTTATGGAAGAAAACCTCTTGAAGAAACAAGTTCTTCATCTTCAACAACTGGTGAAGCTGGTTCTGAATCATTAAAATCACTTTATAATTTCATGAAACCATCTACGTTAAAAAAACAGGAACGACAGGGGCTTGTTTTACATAATCTGGATGAAAATTTTACTGGTTCAACAAATGAATATATTAAGATGTTTGCTGACTGGTATTCAAATCTTGGTGGAATGGTAGGTGTAAAAGGTGCTCTTGCTGGTAAAAAAGGAATTATAAAGAATTTTAATTTTGATTTAGATTTAGGTTTTAGTAATACTGTTTTTTATGACAGGGGAATTTATTCACCATTTTCTACTAAAGGAATTAAATATTCAGATAAATCTGATTTCTTAGGTTTAAAATTACCTTTCCGTTACAGTGGAAATTTTGATATTTCTATAACAAAACCTTTTTCTTTAAGTTTTAGTTTTCCAATTTATTCAGATCCATATTTTAATTCAGATTTCTTTGACAGAAGTGAAACAATGGATTGGATTTCTTTACTTACAAGTTCAAATAAAGAAGATGAAACTATTTCAGAAATTTCATCGTATAACTGGAAAATTTCTGGTTCGTATTCACCGACTATTGCAGATATTTTAAAACCCTATGTTTCATCTTTTAGTATTTCATCATCATCAACTTTGAATATTTCTTCTGCACAAAATGTAAATATTAATAATGACAGCCGTGCAAAAAACAGTGATTCATGGATATCTTATTCTCCAGAAAGGAAATTTTATTATCCTACACAATTGACTCCAGTTTCTGCAAATCTTTCTTTAAGTGGAACTCTTTATGAATATCCTGTAAAAGATTATCGTACTGTAAAAAAAGTTGATTTTCCTGTTGCACTCAATAAACCTGATTCATTAAAGTCTCAGGCAGAAATTAAAAAAGAAGCTGAAGAAACAGCTTTGGTTTTATTAAAAACTTCCGGTGAAAATTGGTTATCTTTAATTGGAAGTGCAATTATTTTTGCAGGAACTATTTTAGAAATTATAGCTGATGTTGATATGAGAAATTTCTTGAAGACAACAAAAGAAAAAGTTACTTGCCAGCATGGCTTATGGAAGTATTCTAGACACCCAAATTACCTTGGTGAAAACATGGTTTGGTTTGGTATTTATGTTGCTTTGGTTGTAACTATTCCGTCAATGTGGTGGCTTTGCGTTGGCACAGTTATCATGATTTTATTGTTCCGGAGACGGGCGGAAGTGTTCTGCTCGGAGAAGTATCTATGTGTAATGATGACGAGCACGATAACAGATTCTATGAACCAATCGGAAGATTCCCTGCAATCGAAGAGGATGAGGCGCCGTACAGGCTTCTTTGCAATGAATATCCGAAGGCGAAATAGACGTATTTGAAAAGGAGAGACGTGTATGAAAAAAGTAGTTTCTATTGTATTAGCGATGATGCTTGTGTGCGCACTTGCCGGCTGCGGAGCAAAGGGCGAGACACCATCCGGCGGGCAGTCAGCGATGGAGAGTCTTCCATCTGATGCTACTCCGGCACAGATCGTAATCGCAGATTTTACGGATAAGGTGAACAGTGGAGAATATGAAAATCTCGAAGACCTGGCTGCTGCACTTGTAGAAGGTGAGCATATTCCATTTGCCGGAGCATCTATGCCGGTGGAACCGGGATTTCTGAATGGGTTTACAGAGGAAATCGATGGATTTAAGGAAGGCGTGATGTTTGGTCCTTCGATCGGCTCTATTCCTTTCATCGGATATGTATTCGAACTGGAAGATTCTGTCAAAGCAGATGATTTTATTGCGAATCTGAAAGAGAAAGCAGACCTTCGCTGGAATATCTGTACACAGGCAGATGAGATGCAGGCAGGATCTGCAGGAAGCAAGGTATGTTTTGTTATGAGCCCGGCCGAATTTGAGTCATAACATATGTTATTTTCAAGTATTACTTTTTTATATTATTTTTTGCCAATCACATTGCTGGCCTATCTGCTGGCTCCGAGACGGCTTAAGAATGTAGTGCTTCTCGCATCCAGTCTGATCTTTTATGGCTGGGGCGAGAAGCTTCTTGTTATCCTCTTTATTATTTCTATCATCGTAGGCTGGGCAGTTGGAATGATGATGGAGAAGGTAAAGGAGGACCGTGTACGGAAAGGGCTTTTGCTTTTTGTGATTCTTTATGATCTTGGA
>CALAUH010000184.1 GCA_937892225.1 uncultured Treponema sp. | reverse complement strand
GTTTTACTTATGACGAAGGTCTTTCTAAGGCTGTTCGTGATGTTTTTGTTACTTTGTATGAACGCGGTTTAATGTATAAAGGTCAGCGCCTTGTTAACTGGTGTCCTCGTTGTGGTACTGCTTTGGCTGATGATGAAGTTGATCATGAAGATACAAAAGGTGCAATGTATCACATTTATTATGAATATGCAGACGGAAGTGGCCGCATTGAAGTTGCAACTACTCGTCCAGAAACATTCTTTGGTGATACAGCCGTTGCAGTTAATCCAAAAGATGAACGTTATACAAAAATTGTTGGAAAAATGCTCAAACTTCCATTAACTGGAAAAGAAATTCCTGTTATTGCAGATGATTATGTTGATATGGCATTTGGAACTGGTATGGTAAAAATCACACCGGCTCATGACCCTAACGACTGGGAAGTTGGTAAACGTCATAATCTTGAAGTAATCAATCTTCTTACTCCAGATGGAAAGATGAACGAAAATGTTCCAGAAAAATACCGTGGTCTTAAACCTGAAGAAGCTCGTAAACTTGTAATTGAAGATTTAACTGCTGCAGGATTATTCAAAGAAGAAGAACCAATGGTTCACTCTGTAGGACATTGTTATCGTTGTAAGACTGTAGTTGAACCATATTTGTCTAGTCAGTGGTTTGTAAAAATGAAGCCAATGGCAGATAAAGCTTTGGATGCTTGGAAAAAAGGTGAAATTCAGTTCTTCCCACAGAAATGGGAAAATACATATCGTAACTGGCTCGAAAATATCCGTGACTGGTGTGTAAGCCGTCAGATCTGGTGGGGACACAGAATTCCTGCATGGTATTGTGAATGTGGCGAAACAATTGTAAGCCGTGAAGATCCATCTTGCTGTCCAAAATGTGGTTCAAAGAATATTAAGCAGGACGAAGATGTTTTGGATACATGGTTCAGTTCATGGTTATGGCCATTCAGTACTTTAGGCTGGCCGGAAAATACTCCAGATTTGGAAACTTTCTATCCAACCACTGCTTTGGTAACAGCTTATGATATCATCTTCTTCTGGGTTAGCCGTATGATTATGGCTGGTCTTGAATTTACAGGAAAAGCTCCATTCCACGATATTTATATTCACGGTCTTGTACGCGATAAACAGGGACGTAAGATGTCTAAATCTCTTGGAAACGGTATGGACCCACTCGAGATTATTGATATGTACGGTGCCGATGCCCTTAAATTTACACTTGGATTTATGTGTGCTCAGGGACAGGATATTCTTATTGATAAAGATTCTTTCAAACTTGGTTCACGTTTCTGTAATAAAGTTTGGAATGCTTCTCGTTACTTACTTGGAAATCTTGAAGGACGTAATCTTGTTGAAGTTAAAGATTCTGACCTTACAGAACTTGATAAATGGATTTACAGCCGCTTGAACTTTGCCGCAAAAACTGCACGTGAAGCTTTGGAATCATATCGTTATAACGATGCTGCAAGTGCACTTATGGAATTCTTCTGGAATGAATTCTGTGACTGGTACGTTGAAGCAACAAAAATCAACTTTAAGAATGGTGATGATAAAGAAAAAGACCGTCAGGCTACAGTTTTAATGGATATTTTGGAAGAAAGTTTAAGACTTCTTCATCCATATCTTCCATTTGTTACAGAAGAAATTTATGCAAAACTTCCATTGGCTGATCTTGTTAAAACACGTGTTTTGGCAGGACAGGGGGGACAGACCCCTTCTATTGTTACAACAAGTACATATAACGGAATGCTTATTAATGCTCCTTATCCAGAAGTAATTGCTGCACGTGAAAATGCCGAAGTTGAAGCTCGTTTTGATGTATTAAAAGATTTAATTGCAAAGGTTCGTGCTACAAAAGTTGACTGCGGTATTGACCCTGCAATTAAAATCAATGTTGCTATCATGATTGAAAAGGGAAGTGCTGCTGAAGTTGCCCGCGAAAAAGTTGAAATGATTCAGCTTTTAGGTGGTGTTGCAAAAGTAGAATTTGTAGAATCAAAACCTGCTCAGTCAATTGGTGCTGTAGGAAAAGGATTTGAAGCATTTGTTCTTGTTGATGAAAATATTAATAAAGAACAGCTTATTACTCGCTTCCAGAAAGCTTTGGAAAAAGAACAGGGCTATGCAAAAATGTCTGAAAATAAATTGAACGGAAATTTTGCACAGCACGCTCCAGCAAATCTTGTTCAGGAAGAAAGAGACAGACTTGCAGAAAGTCAGCGTAAGATTGCAACATACGAAAGTTATTTGAAAGAATTAAAATAGTAAATACTTGTAAAAAGGTGTTTAGAGAAATCTGAACACCTTTTTTTTAGGATTTGATTGTATATATGAGCTGGATATTTCTTGTTTTATTATATGGATTATTAAAAGGCGGTCGTGAGATTGCAAAAAAGAAAGCAATGGAAAAAAACTCTGTAATGGAAGTTTTGGTAACATATACATTGCTTTCTTTTATTTTAGTCATTCCTCAGGCACCTAAAGCAGGCGGTCTTGAACCAAAGTTTTATTTTTTAATAGCGATAAAATCATTCTGTATGTTTCTTGCCTGGATCTGCAGTTTTAACTCTCTTAAAAAATTACCGGTAAGTCTTTTCGGCATTTTGTCTTTATCACGAGTTTTATTTGCAACTTTTATGGGAGTTGTATTTTTGCACGAGACAATGGGGACAGTCCCCTTAATCGGCTTGATTTTAGTTTGTCTAGGACTGCTTCTTTTAAAATTAAATCCTTTTAAATTATTAAATAAGGATAAAAATCTTGAAAAAACAGAACTTGCTGAACAAAAGACATCTGTTTTTTTTATTATTCTTGCTTTTATTTCGTGTGCATTTAATTCAATTTCCGGTTTTATGGATAAAATCCTGATGCGTGATATCACCAGTTCACAGCTTCAGTTCTGGTATATGCTGTTTATTGTTATTTACTATGCGGTTTATATCATCATAAAAAAAGAAAAAATCAGTTTATCGGTTTTTAAAAATATCTGGGTCTGGGTTCTTGCTGTTATGTTTGTTATTGGTGATAAAGCACTTTTTATAGCAAATTCAAATCCGGCAAGCAAAGTAACTGTAATGACTTTAATAAAACAAAGTGCCTGTATCGTAACGATTTTAGGCGGAAAATTTATTTTTAAGGAAAAAGGAATAGCATACAAATTATTTTGTGCATCTATTGTAATTTTGGGAATACTTTTAGGTGTACTAAAATAAATTCTGTGTTATACTGTTTCAGAAGATTTATGACTAAAACGCACTATGAAATGAAAACTGAACGTTCTCTTAAAATGGATGACAGCAATATGCTTCAGTTAGGAGAAATGACTGTCGCTCCTTACATGCAGCTTGCAACAGGTTTGATTGGTAAAGCAAGACATGCCGGTGGAAATATGTTCCGCCATCAGATGGATACTCTTGCAATCCTGATTGATTATGGCTATATTGATTCAGTTTTATTAAAAGCATCTTTAGTTCATGATACAGTTGAAGATATTCCGGATTTTAATAAGGATTTAATCATTAATGCTGATGATGAAGGTCCGGAAGTTTTAGATTTGGTGCTTGAAGTAACAAGACGTGAAAATGAAAATAAAAAACAGTTCCTTCATCGTATTTTGGATAGTGGAAGTCAAAAAGCTAAAATTTTAAAATGTGCTGACCGTATTTCAAATATGATTTCACTTGGATATGTAACAGATCCTGAGTTTATAGAAAGATATTGTGATGAAACGGAATTTTTTCTTTTGCCGATGGCTATTCAGGTTGATTTTAATATGTATCAGGAATTAATCAATCTGATTGTAACACGCAGACGCTATCTTGAAGACGGCGGATATTTTGATAATCGTCATAAAGAAACAACAAGTGCTGACAGTAATAAGTAATTATTTATTTTCAATCTTTTTTTTGAAAACCCATACTTTTTGTAATCTGTAGCTGATAAAGAAAATTGATGTATCAATAATACATTTTAACAGTGTAAGAGGAATTGGTAAGAATTTTAAAAGTGTTACTAATTCGGCACTTCCTATTAATTTAATCAGAAAAACTACTATATATTTGAAAAATTCTGCAGCTGAAGTTTCTTTTGTTTTGAAACTGTATTTCTTGTTTATTGTATAATTTATGACAGCAGCTGCAAGTTTACCGATTGTTGTTGCAATCCAGATTTTTGCTCTGTCATCAAAACTGGTTTTTGTTAAGACACAGGAACATAATATTGAAAATAATGCTATATCTAATACGTATGCTAATAAAGATGATGCAATAAAAGTAATGAATCTACCAAAAACTCTTAAAGTATCAAACAAAGGGTGATAGTGAGAAACTTTATCTTCTGTATATTCTACAGTTTCAACAGGAACATATTTTGTATCTACTGCTAAAACTGCATCCATTAAGAAGTTCATTTCATATTCATAACGTCTGCCTTCTTCTTCTAATGCCATTTTTGTAAGATTAAGAGGAATTCCCCTTAATCCAGATTGTGTGTCTGAACATTTTTTACCGGTAGATAATTTGAAGAATGCAGATGAGATTTTATTTCTGAATGTATTTTTAAAAGGTATTTTTTTATCTGAAAAATCTCTTACACCAAGAATAAGTGATTCTGGATTTTTAATCATTTCTTCAGCAATTTTTTTAACATCTGATGGTAAATATTGAGCATCAGAATCAATTGTTATAAATCCCATTATATCTTTGTATTTATCTGAAACTGCTTCTTTTATTCCAGATTTTATAGCGAAACCTTTTCCAAGATTTTTTTCATGATTTAATACAATACAATTTTTTTGTTCAGCCTGAGTAAAAATTTCTTTTGATTTTTCAATACTTCCATCGTTTATAACTACGATATGTGAGAAACCTTCTTTTTTAATATCATCAATAAGTTTTAATAAAATTTGATTAGGATTATATGCTGGTATAATGATAAAAATGTTTGAAAAATCCATCTCTTTCCTCAAGTAAGGGGGTCTGTCCCCTTTGTTATAGTATAATTTTATTTAAATAATGATTAATGTCAATTGAATGTTATAGACTATTTTAAATAAATTCAGTATTTTATAAGTATTAAATCATAATCTAATTTTTAGGAGATATAGAATGGCAGATGTAAGAGTTGCTATTAATGGTTTCGGCCGTATTGGTCGTTTGGCTTTCCGCCAGATGTTTGGCGCTAAAGGATACGAAGTTGTTGCAATCAACGATTTGACAAGCCCAAGTATGCTTGCTCACCTTTTGAAATATGATACAGCACAGGGTGGATACTGTGGTAAAATTGGTGAAGGACTTCACACTGTTTCAGCTGATGATGAAAAAGGAACTATCACAGTTGATGGAAAAACACTTAAAATTTATGCTGAAAAAGACGCTGTAAACTGTCCATGGGGAGAACTCAAAGTTGACGTTGTTCTTGAATGTACAGGTTTCTACTGTTCAAAAGAAAAGTCAGAAGCTCATATCAAAGCTGGTGCTCGTAAAGTAGTTATTTCAGCTCCTGCTGGAAATGATCTTCCAACAATCGTTTATAACGTAAACCATAAAACTTTAACAAAAAATGATAACGTAATTTCTGCTGCTTCTTGTACAACAAACTGTTTAGCTCCAATGGCTAAAGCATTAAATGATTACGCTCCAATCCAGTCAGGTATCATGTCTACAATCCATGCTTACACTGGTGACCAGATGATTCTTGATGGTCCACACCGCAAGGGTGATCTCCGCCGTGCACGTGCTGGTGCTGCAAACATCGTTCCTAACTCAACAGGTGCTGCAAAGGCTATCGGTCTTGTAATTCCTGAATTGAACGGAAAATTGATTGGTTCAGCTCAGCGTGTTCCAACACCAACAGGATCAACAACAATGTTGTTCGCTGTAGTAAAAGGTAAAGATATCACTAAAGAAGGAATCAATGCTGCAATGAAAGCTGCTGCAACAGAATCTTTCGGATATAACGAAGATCAGATTGTATCTTCAGATATCATTGGTATGAAATTCGGTTCATTATTTGATGCAACACAGACAATGGTTTCTAAAATTGCTGATGATCTTTATCAGGTAGAAGTTGTATCTTGGTATGATAACGAAAACTCTTATACATCTCAGATGGTAAGAACAATTAAATACTTCTCAGAAAATTGCTAAGCTATTTAGTTTTTAGATGAGAAAAGCCGGACCGTTAGGTTCGGCTTTTTTTTTGGTTAAAATAGGGGTCTGTCCCCTTTGTAATACAAGGGGACAGACCCCTATTTTAAATTTTTATAAAAAATGGTCTTTTTTTGTAAAATTAAACTATATATATGATAGAGGTAAAAAAAATGGCAAGAAAACCACGTGTTTTTAGTGATGTAGGTGTCTATCATATTATTTTGCGTGGAAATAATAAGCAGAATTTATTTTGTGATGATAAAGATCGTATTTTTTTTATAAAAAGAATAAAGAAATATACTTGTGAATTAAACATTGATGTTTATTGTTATTGTTTGATGAATAATCATATTCATATTTTAATTGGTAAAGCTGATCGCAATATGAGTTTATTAATTCAAAAAATTACAAATAGTTATGTTTATTATTTTAATAGGAAATATGATAGAAGCGGACATCTTTTTCAGGGACGATTTAAAAGTGAACCTGTTATGGATGATGAATATTTTAAGACAGTGTTTAGATATATTTTAAAAAATAGTGAAAAAGCTGGTATAGAATCTTTTGATTTATATAGATGGAACAGTTATAATTCATTATTAATAGAAAATTCATCTGATTTTATTAATAATCAATATGTTATAAGTATGTTTTCTACAAAGAAAAATTTGTTAGAATATATTTCAATGAAATCAAAAGATGATTGTATGGAATATGAAAATAAAATCATTTATTCGGATGAAAAAGTTATTAGAATTATAAAAGATTTATTTAAATTAAATAGTATTTATGAATTTGAAAGGTTATCAATTGAAGAACAATATAAAAAATGTAAAATCTTAAAAAAGATTGGAATATCAACAAATCAAATTTCACGAGTTACAGGGATAAGCAAAAAGATTATAAAAACAGCATAATAATATAATAATATAGGGGACAGCCCCCTTTTTATACTTTTTATATCAAATTATATATATTTTCATTCTTTTTCTATAACTAATTTATTAAATATTTTTACAAACAAAATCACAAAATGTACAAATATCACTTGTTTTTCCTGGCAGTTGTTTTACAAAGGGGTCTGTCCCCTTTGTCTTCTTCATAATTCGAATATATTTATGTAATCCTTCTTCATAGCAAATCTTTATCATTTTATTGTTTTCAGCATTTTTTAGAACTGTATTAAAACCATCATCTATTGTGCCTATTATTAGTTTTTCATTTTCATTTGCAAAGCCACAGCATGGTGCTATTCTTCCGTCGGAATGTATGTATAAGATTTGTCCGGGACCTTCGCAATAATCGTCTTTAAACCATTTTTTTGATTGCCAGCCTTTTTTATCAGAAGCAGGAAAGGCTTGATTTATATAAAAAATCGGGATATCAGGATATTGTGATAATACGGTTAAAATTTTTATAGGTGTTTTATCATCACTTGGTTTTAATACTGATTGTATGTTAATACTGTCTTTCCCAAAAATTGAAATAACAGTATCAATGAATGTACATATTCTTTCTGTCTTTTGTGAATGAAATCCATCGAAACTTAACGAAAATTTTCCATCATATCCGGCGTCATACAAACTTTGCAAAGAATTGCGCAAATCTTTTTCATTTTTCCACCAGTCGCCGTTTGTAATAATCTGATCAAATAATAAATCTAATTTTATGGTTTCTTTTATCAGTTTTAAAAGAAAATCCATATATAAAAAAGGTTCACCGCCACTAAATCCGACTTTATCTATAAATGTAGAGGCTGTATTTAAAAATCTGATTGCTTTGTTAATATCAAGATTTTCATTTTTTTTTGTTACATAACAGTGTTTACAATTTAAGTTACATTGACTTGTAGCTGCGAAAATAATTTCAGTTGGATTAAAATAATGTTTCTTTTTCATTAAGTATTTTATTTACCTTAAGTTTTATTTAACTGTTATTACAGAAACCATCCTGTTATCAGATTTTGCAAATGCTTTTTCTGGATTTGTATCATCCATTACAGGGGTCATACCTATGTAATAGTTATAATAATATGTTCCGCAAGGTAAAGGTAATGTTAATTCATAGAAACCTGGATAAGTTTCCTGCATTGTATAAATCCAAGGATCCCAGTTACAGAATGTACCTGCAAGTTGAACATATTCACCTTCTTCACCTTTATATATAAAGTGAATTGTTCCATCTTCTAACTGTTCTGTCTGGTATTTTATACTGTCAACATCTTCTACAACAGAGAAATATAAATTAATGTCATCATCATAAACTTTATTAGGATTTAATGGATCGGTTGTCCAAAGTCCTTCTATTACTAATCTATAATTGATTGTTGTAATTTTATGCTGTCGTTTGTAACAATAGAATAAGTGTTTTGGTGTTTTCTTTCCATCTTCGTCTGTACTAAAATAAACCTGAAAAGGATGAATAATCTGATAGTCTTCAAAATCAAAAGCAATTCCTACAGTTCTATATTTTGGGTCTGCAGTAAAGAGAATATATTCATCTGTAATTTTCGGTTCTCCAGGTCCATCAACACTTCTGATTAATTTATCCTGTTCAAAAGGTGCATATTCAATTTTAGCTTCTGCATCTTCACCGCAACTAAATAAAAGGATGCTTTGAAATATAAGAAAAACAGCTGAAAAAATTTTTAAAAAACTGTGCTTATTCATAAAATAATTATCGGATTTGGTTAAAAATATATTAGAAAAAAAATGTTTAAGTTTATTTTTTTTATTCCGTATATTATAATATAGAAAGTGCATACTTGTTATTTTAGGGTGATTAGGGGTAAGATTATAAAAATATGCCAGGCTTAAACCAGCTTAAACAATTTAATAAAGATATTCAGTCTCTCGGTGATGAACTTACTATTCTCGCAGGTCGTGGTGAAAAAATAGTAAAAGTTCCAATTCCTCGTTCAGTTCAAGATGTAGATGATACAGAAGAATTTGTATTGGGAATGCCTGAGCTTGCTGCCCCTATAGAAAATTCTGCAGTTGATGAAGATCTTTCTGATATCACCGGTATTAAAACTACAAATATAAAAAATCCTGAAGCTGAAGCAGAAGCAACAGCTGCTTACGAAGCTCCGGATATGTCATCTCTTTTAAATCCAATTGTACCATCACCTTCAGAAGAAGACAGTGGAATGCCAGATTTATCTATGTTTATGGATGCACCTGGTGCTGTAGAAGAACAAGAGGAAGAAGCTCCTGTAGAAGAAGAACAGGTTTCTGTTGCAGACATGGGATTTGAAGATTTACTTTCTGGTGTTGGTTTTGACGGCAGCAGTGGAACAGAAAAAGAAAATCCAGAAATTAATGATGATTCTGAAGATGAATTAATTGAAGAAGAACCTGAAGAAATAAAAGAACCTCCTAAAAAAGAAAAATTTATTCCGGGTGCTCCTTTAGATATAAACAGTTTTGTTCAAGATACAGAAGTCATTCCAACTATGGATGATTCAATTTCTGAACTTGAAAAATCTATGGCAGAAATGCAGAATTCTTTTGATGAACATTTTGCTG
>CALAUH010000183.1 GCA_937892225.1 uncultured Treponema sp. | reverse complement strand
TTATTTTTTTATTAAATTATAATATAAAGTTATTTCTTTATGATAATCTGTAAACACACTGTATTGAGGACCATTAGGCTGGTCATAATGTACATTTCCATATTCTTTTAATATAAAATTTTTAGATTCAAGTTCAGCAGCTTTTTCAAAATATAAACCAAAATTATTTTCTGGAATATCAGATTCCTGATTTACAGCAACATTATTATTTATATTAAGATTTATAATATCATTATCATAAGTAATATTATTGTTTAATTCACAATAACGTTCTTTAGCTGCCTGAAGCCATGCCCTGTTTCTAGTTTTATCTCTTGATTCAAATTCATTTCTGATTTCTTCATCATCAACATCAAAAGGTAAAGGATTATTTAGATTTTCAATATGACCTGGAATGATTCTATTGAAAAAATCTTCTTTATCATTCATTTTAGAAAAATGTTTAACAGCATTTTTGTATTGTTCTGAATAAAAATTATTTTCATTTATATAATTATTAATTTCTTTTAAATTTATCCATTCAGGTTTTTCTTTTAATGAATTATACAATATTTTCATATCAGTAGTTTGTGCAATAAGATTTTTTGCCCATAAAACTTCTTCGTTATGATTACCTTCATTTTGGAAATTTTTAATATCTGATTGCATACGATTTAAAAGCTGATATTTAAATTCTTCAGTTTTATTTTCAACATAATCTGTTATAAATTGATTTGAAACTGTAAGGTCATTAATAAGTTGAGTTATTTCTTTTATCTTATTATCAATATTTTCTTTTCCACCATTAATATCATAATATGAAATATTAAAATATCCTGGATTACTTTTTTCAAATTCAACAGCATTATTAATCT
The DNA here is from genome assembly GCA_937892225.1 of uncultured Treponema sp. Taxonomy (GTDB): domain Bacteria; phylum Spirochaetota; class Spirochaetia; order Treponematales; family Treponemataceae; genus Treponema_D. The sequence continues at coordinate 8,823 of CALAUH010000183.1, read as the reverse complement.
GATTTAATGTATCCGTTAAAACTGTTATAAGAGGAATATTCATAGATAATTTACTTCCTTCATATACTTTTGAAAAACCAATATATGAAGTATTATCATCTACACCATTGATATAATCATTTTTATGAATAAAACCGTGATAATCTTTATCTGAAGAGCGTGGATCATGTAATAATGCATTAACAATAAAAGAAACTGTTTCTTCATCTGCAGTAAGACCTGAAGCCTGTATTTTATTTCTTAAAAAATTTACTTCTTCAATAGATTCATCATTTTCTCTTGCTGCAGTTTTATTAATTAATTCTTCTTCATTTTTCTGTTCCAGTTCAATTTTTTGTTCTGCTTTTTCAAAACTTTTTTTAACTTCATTATCACCATAGAAGCTGCATAATTTTGTAATTACATCTGATAATTCTGCCTTATTCTGAATCATCTGCATTAATTCATTTATTTCAATTTCTTCAGTAATAAGTTCTGGCTGAATATCAGTCTGTTCAAAATATTTATTTTGAAGTTGTTTTGCAAAATCATAGCTATTTTTAGATGCTTCATCACCTTTAGGATACCATACGTCATTATAAGCAGAATATTGCCATCCTTCTTTTTTCATTTCATTTCTGATTTCTTCTGAAGGTTTTCCTGTAAAATGAATATTAGCTCGTTTGAATTGTTCATTAAAAATAATTTCCATTGAAATATTATTCTGTTCTTTTGTCATATACTTTACCTCACCTTTTATTCAGCATCTGCAGTTGCTTTGATAATTTCATTGTTTACATTTTCTTTACCGTAAACTTTAAAAAGTAAAATCATTAAATCTGTTAATGAAACCTTTGATTTAATTAAATCATTTGTGTTGTTTTTTTCTGTAATAATTGTATTCATATAATCTCCTTATCTTTCATAGCCGCTGACTATGTTTGTCATTTTTCTATAATCCTCTTCCCAGTTTTTTTTGGTTTCCATATTTAAATTTTTGGAAGTCATTGTTTTCTGATATACGGAAGCTGAATATAATTTTTTTGTTAAATCTTCTGCAACCATTTTTGAAGAAAAACCATTATCGATTTTTTCAAAAAGCTGATTGAGAGCTTTATAACAATTATTTACTTTTTCTGGTTGAATATTTGTCTGCCCTTGTCCGTTAATGCTTTTATATACATCATGTAAATACTGAGCTTCAATCAACGAACTGCAGTCTATGTTATCCAGATATCTGTTATTACGAATTCTTTCTTTTATATTCTGGATATTCTGTTTGTTTGTCTGATATTCATTTTTTACATTTTTAATATAATTATTAAGATTTTCCTTTGATTGAATCTTTTCAAGTTCAAGAGCTTTTTCATAATATTTTCTTAAATCTTTTTTGCTTCTGTCATCTAAAGAATCATAATTGTAAAGAAATTGAAAATTATTTTTATTTCCACCTTCAGAAATATATAATTCTTCAGAATCATAATGAGTAGCATTTTTATATTTTGTCATACAAAGTACAGGTTCTGTATTAGGTTTAAAATTGATTTTAAAACCCTGTTTTTCAAGTTTTTTTAAATCTTCACCATATAGCCAGATACTTGATTTGTAATTATTTTTTGCCTGAGATTGTTCCAATGCTATTAAATTTTCATCATTAATTATTTTCCCGGATGTCAATTCTCTAGGAAGTGATTTGTTATCTTTATCAAAAAAAGGTAAGTTATGATTATCCGTATTAATCTTAAAATCAGTTAATATTTGATTATAAAAATATTCTTCAGGTGTATATCCTTTAGTAAAACTTGCACCATATTTCCATTCACTTAATATATAAGCCATAAAAAACCCCGCAATTTTTAAAATTAAAAAACAGACTATCAGTTCTCATAACTGACAGTCTGTTTTGAAAACTATCGTTCTATTTCATTATTTCTTTTATACTGTTTTGCCTTTTCTTTTGTTTTTGAATTTTCAGTCTTGTTTTCAACTTTCTGTTCTTTGAATGATTTGATGATTTCTTTAGCTTTGACATCAGCCTGTACACAGTAATTTCTTAAAGAAGAAGATATGTTTTTATCTTTTTCTTTAGCAAGTTCATTTTTTGCGACTGCAAGAATTTCTTTTTTAAAATCTTCAATAATTTCAGGAGTTACCTGAATTTTTAATCCAGATTCAGCTGCAGCATAATATGCAGGTAAATAATCACTTGCTGTTTCAACTTTATAAGTTTTATTTTCAAGATGTGGCGGATATTTAATCTTGAAATTCATTTCCTGCATTTTAGCAGGTTCTTTTGTTTCTTCCGGAAAATAAAAACGAGCTGTTTTATATTCATCTTTTGAATTTCTGAAAGTATAAGCAGTTCCAGATGATTTTTCTTTTGGAAGAATTTTAAGAGAATCTAAAGTTGTAAAAGTACCAACAACATTTGATTTTGTTCCAATTTCCTGCTGTTTGATTTTAACAAGTAAAAGATTCATATCACCAAGACAGATACCATTATTTAATGAATAGACAGGATTAGTATCAATCTTTCCATTTTGCATTAAAAAAGGTGCTGTACCCTTTTCAATCGCATCTGCAATTACCTTTACATTGTGTTTGTGAAGAAGTAAACCGTTGAATTCGTTTTTAGAAACGTTTAAATTTTGGTCCATAAAGAGACCTCCTTTTATAGCAGCCTGCCAAAACTTACCTGAATCATGCAATAGGAGTACTTGCATAAGTCAACGGGATGGTAAGCCGCACAGCTTAAGCTATTCTACGAATAGCAAATAAACATAATCAATTGACAAAAGAACACTTGAATGTTTATTTGTCTATATTATAAATGATAAAATGTAAATATGTCAATATTTATTTATTTTGTCTATATTGATTTTTTGAATTTATCATATTAATATTTAGATATGGAATTAATTCAGGTAGAAGTACCTTTTAAAAAAGAAATTGCATATACTCTATATTCAAAAGGATTGACAGTAGATATTCCTCATGTTTCAGAAAACAGAGATTATATTACTTTTACATATCCTAAAAATTCTGTATTTATTTTATTTTATGAATTTAAAACACCTTTTAAAAGACCAACCAGAAAAACTTATATAGTATCTGGTTCAACAGATAAACAAAACATAAATACAGTTTCTCTGCCAGGAGTAAGTAATAAAGTACAAATAATCTATACAGCTAAAGGTCATAAAGTGGATGATGTTAAAAGAGCTGATTATTTATTAACACAGCAAAGTAAATATTTAATATATAAATTGCCAAAAATGTTCTGGTATAAACTTGCAGCACAAATTGAATACTTTAATGCAAGGAAAACAAATTTTATTACTTTATATAATCAATATAAACCTAAAAATATGAAGGAATTAAATTATGACAATAACTAAAGAACTTTTGTGTCAGCTTCATTTTATTAGTATGGATTTGATTTTAGGTAATCAGGATTATTTAGTTTCATTATTCAGACAGAATAATGATGAATGGGAACTTAAACTGTCAAACAAACTGGAATTAAAAAATATTCAAACTGTAACACTTAAATTAATTTTTGATGATTATCAAACAGAATGTTCAGTTTTAATAAAAGAAACAGGCGAAGATTTTATTATAGTAAATAAACCTGAAAGAAATGATGATATGATTCTGCAGCAATTCATTCAACAGCTTAATAAAATAGAATATAACAATGAAAAGTATGGTAGAAGAAAAGAAGAAAGAATACGAATAGGTCTTGAAAAATATAAAGATTTTAATCTTTCAAAACCAGAACAAACAATTATTATTGAAGAAAATAGATATATAAATCAATGTGCAATTGTTGATGTAAGTCTTCACGGAATACAAATAGTTACACCATATATGAAACCTATAGAAAAAACGAATAATTTTTTTATTTCAGTTTCTTTTATAAATCCTTCAGAAACAATAATAATCAATCTTCATAAAGTATATACACGACTTACCAAAATAAATAACAGAATATATGCAAATTTATCATGCCAGATTCTGGAACCGGTTAATTATATTTGGAAAGAAAGAGTTATTAATATTATTCAAATACAAAATACTATTAATAATTAATATATTGTAATATAATATAATTTATGAAGCGTATAACTTATGCCCAGGAAAAACTTCTTAAATTAAGTGAAGAAAGAAAACTTAAAGAATTCTGTATAAAAAATAATATAGATAACACATTAATGAGTAAAATTGCTTTAGGAACACGTGTACCTACATATAAACTCATGTGTGAAACTTGTGATATTATAGCACCTGCTGAATGGATATATTATACAGATGAAAAAATACCCTATAAAGTACAAACATTACCAAAATGGGATTGTGATAAACCTTCATATTTTATAACACTTCATAAAAAAGACTATACTCAGTTTTTAAAATATGATTTACCAAAAGATGTTTTAAAAAGTCTTTTTGTAACATACCGTCTTCGCCCAACTTTCCCAATCATCAGGGAATTTGCAAAAGAAGTTGATCCGATTCAATTCTTTTGTGATTCTGTATATTTGATAAGTGAAATAGAATATCCAGATACAGGGGATATTATCAAATATCAGGAACAAGAATATTTTGTTATTACTGACAAAAAAAAGAATCAGAATAACAATAAACTTACTGCCTGCAGATATGAAAAAAAAGAAGTTTTAATTAATGAAATCATAACATTAAATTTAAATATTGTTCCGGAAAGAATTAAATCTTTAGAAGATACAGAAACAGAAAAAAGTTTAAAAGAAATCAAAAATTATTTATTCAAATATTAATATAAATACTCGACATCAATGAATTTTTATGATAAAATTTTGATATCGATGTTGAATTTGATATACATCCAACATTTTTTAGCGATGAAGAAGTTACCTCTTCTTTCATCGCTTTTTTATTTAACATTACATATAAATGATAAGCGGGTGCAACGTTGCACCCGCTTATTTTATGCATCAGGACTTTCATTTACTTTATATTTATCAAGTGCTGCATCAGCATTTGCCTGAGTATTTACAGGTTTCTTTTTAGAATCCATTTCTTTTACTCTTTGATTTAAATTTTTCTGATAATTTAAATTATTAGTTGTACTGCTGCCTGCCTGCCATCCACTCATAGTTTTAGCATGGAATCCATTTGGATTATAAACTGAATGTCTTGCATAAGAAGATGCCTGACGCATTTCTTTTTTAGTACCACCATTAACTTTGACTTCATTTTTAGCCTGCTTGCCGGCAACATTTGCTGAATGATGCTGGGCACCTTTTTCATAAGTTCTATGAGCGGTTTGAACACCTTTATTTGCAAGTTTTGCAGCACCAAGTCCGACACCTGCAGCAGCAACAAATTCACCCATAGAAAGCTGTGCCTGTCCTGTTGTAATTGTAGTTGCAATTTTAGGTGCATTAGAAGTAAGTATAAAACCAAAAATTATCTGAAGTAAAATACAGCCAATATTAAACCAGTTAATTCCACCTCCACCCTTAATTACAGCATGTGCAATATTTAAATAAGACCACATGACATAAAACATACACATTGTAATTACAAGAAGTTTTACAAATAATGAAATAAACACAGGAAGAAATTTTTTTGTAATTTCTTTAGTTGAATCTAATAATACAAAAGGTATAAAAAAAGCACCGATAGCTGCAATAATGGTAAATTCAACACAGGTCATCATATATTGAATTATTGTAAAAATTGAAGACAATAAAATTCCAAAACACATAACTAAGCAGATTAATTTCTCTACAATATTAGTTAATGATGTTTTTACTTTTTCCAGTGATTTTTCCATTTTATTTAACTGGCTGTTATCTTCCAAATCATTAATTGTTCTCTTAAATTCTATTTCATTCTGCAGCCAGTATATGTCACAAATAAGCAAAGCAAATCTGAATATACTAGCCGCGGATAAATAACCGTGTTTATCACCTTTCAGTTTTAAGGAAGTTGCTACATAAGATGCTGCATCATTTTTACTTCCGATAAGCTGATTAATAGCTTCAAGCGTTTTTAATGAATGTAAGTTCGTCAGTTCGGCTTGTTCTTCTTTTACTTTTTTAATTAATTTTTCTTTTTTACGATTACTGGCATCCATTTCCTGAATTGCTTCAATAATTGCTGAACCATAATCTGTAACTTTTAAATCACCAAAAGCAATAGAAAGCTGATTTTCTTCTGCAAGTTTTTTCATCTTTTCGCCGATTTCATCAGTTTCCATTTCAGATAAACCATATATTTCATTTCTGAATTTTTTCATTTCTGTTTCAATACTAAAAGCTCCTCTACCTGCAGTTCCACCAATAGTATTGGCAAGACTACTTACACCATTAGTTAGAGGAACCCAACAGGCACATAAAAAGATGTAAATAATCCATTTGTATAACGTATCCCACCATAATTCCCTTATTTGAATACGTTTATTTATTAATTTAAATGCCTGCCAGCATAATCCAATAGTTCCAAAAGCAACACCATAAGTAGCTGCAATTCTCATAAAATAATTCATAACATATGTAAAATAAGTAATTGCCGTTAGTAAAGGCTGGTCTAAAGAATCTATCATAATTTACCTCTTATTAGTCATCTTCCCATTCCATTTCAAAATACTTATTTTTTGAATTATTATATTTGTCTCGATTTTCATTTTCGATTCTTTCCTGTTCAAGTTTTGCTTCAATTTCATTCTGATCAGAAATCATTTTTTCAGCGGTTAATGAACTGCATTCAACTATATCTTCTCTTACTCTTGATAATGACTCGACAAGCTGATTCATAAGAAGAAGATTAGATTGATTAAAAGCTCCCTGTGTCATATTCCCTTCACTATCAATTGTTTCCATAGCAGCATTAATTACTTCGCTGGTATTAGTAAGAGCTTCAAGTCTTAATTTTTGAGCTTCATCTGAACATTTGACCATAATTTTTGAAGCTTTATCTTTAACATCAACTGCAGTCTGTTGAATAAAAAGATAGTTTTCCGGACTTAAACCATATTTATTCCAGATTGCTTTTTTTTCATCTTCAGTCATCTGCCTTGTCATATCTTCAACTACTTTTTTCATATTGTCAGTCATATAATTTTTACCGTCTTTCATGGCAGCAATAATATTCTTTCCATTTCCATTTATTCCACATAAATCTGCAACTGAATAACTTCCATATCCTACATTAATAGAAGGTGTAGTTAATAACTGCTGAATGTTTCTTGTTTCAGTTAAAAATGAATTTACTCTTCTTGTAGCGTCTTTAATATCACGTCTTATATCAAAAGAACCTGACCATTGAAAATTTTCCCAGTCTATTCCTTTATAGTTTTCAATCTGCTGCTGAATCATTTTATACTGATTTTCAATCTGTTTAATTGTATTTTGAATCATGTCATAACTTGCATATAAATCATCAATAGCAGTAAGCCAGTTAGATGAATCAAATACAGGTGTACCAACAGTAAAAGCTGAAAAAATAACGCTTAATGAAAGCATTAAACTTAAAATAATTTTTTTCATATAGCCTCCTTTTGACTATCCAATAAATCTTTATATTTTGTATAATCCAAATTATTTGGATTTTTACCGACTAAAATATATTTTTCTTTAACAGCATCAAGTAATTCGAAAGCAAGCGGTTTACCTGAATTTTTACCATACTTATCTTCAAGTCTATCTAATATCTCATGGTCTGAAGTAATTAAAGCAAGTTGAAAATCATCAAGGTCAAGTTGAAACATTCTGCATCCTAAAGGATTTTTAAAGAAATAATCTCTTTTCATTGTTGCTTTTGAAATTGCATTTATTTCTGAATCTGTAAGACCAAAATATGAATAACTGTCATGAACTGCAGGAACATTTGCATTCTGGTCAGCAAGATATATTTTAGTAATACACTGTGAAGCAATAGTTTCCCTTAAAGAAGACTTTGCAACATCAGCAACTTCCTGTGTTGCAAAAATACAGAAAACTCTTTTTTTACGTAAAGTTTTCAACCATTCTTTAACAAAACTTGAAAAGATAGGACTTGATAAATATAACCATGCTTCATCTAAGAATAAAAAAGTAACCGGCTGCTTTTCTCCATGTGGTACTGTCCAGATTTTTTCTAAATATCTGAATATATACATTAATGCAGGTGCTACAGCTTTTTCAGATAATCTCATTAAACTTCCCATTTCAATTGTCATAATGTTCTGCAGGTTTAAAGAAGTATTATCTGCATCAAAAATTGCTCCAAATTCACCTCCCCTGCAGTAAGGTTCCAGAGCATCTTTTATAGTATTTGTACCTGTTTTATTATCAATATAATGAACATAACCTTGAAAAGAAGTCAGATCATGAGCTGAATTCATTGTTGAAAGTAAAACCAATGTTTCATTAATTGCTTTTGACATAAGAGGATTAATTTCTAAATCCTGCTGTTCTAATAAGCCTTCAATAAATTGCTGGCACCATAATAATGATTCCTGGTATTCAGCCTGACTGCAGTTATCAGGATTTTTAAGTTCGCTTAATGGCTGAAAAGCTACTTCATCTTTTCCAGGTTCTACATAAATACCACCTGAAGCAATCATAAAAGCTCTGGATGATAATTGTTTATCAATACAGATAATATTTGCATCTGGATATTTTGTTGCCTGTGCCATCAATAAAGAAAATAAAGTAGATTTACCTGCACCTGTAGGACCGAAAATAAAAGTATGACCAACATCTTTTACATTTAAATTTAAGAAAAATGGAGTTCCATAATTTGTAGAACATATACAGTGAGGAATTGAAGAGGAACACCATTCACTGAAAGTTTCATCCCATAACATGCCCTGCC
>CALAUH010000182.1 GCA_937892225.1 uncultured Treponema sp. | reverse complement strand
ATTCTTCATCTGCACGTTTGAATGTTCCAAATTCATTAATGATTTTCTGTCCAACTTCACGGGCATCATCAATACCAAGCATAAGCATAATTTCTTTTGTTTCACCTGGTTTTAATTCCAAATCACCCTGAACAGTACCACAAGCGTTGTCACCAAATGCTTCTGAATTTGTACATGCACCGTCAACTACAGCTTTTGGATGTTCATAAGAACCGTAAGTTCCAATAAATGCTTCGCGGCTTGTATCAAAACCTGTCATTGGAGTACCGATTAAAGCAACCCAGTTACTCATGTAAGCACCACCAACTTCATATTCAGGATGCTGAATATACAAATTGTCCTGAATTGAATAACGAAGTAAATTATCCCCTACTTTTTCACCTTTTACGATGAATAAAGAATACTGAAGGTTTACCTGATCCTGTGTAGTATTCCACTGGTTTGTAAATTCACAGTAAGAAAATACACGGATTTTTCGAACTTTGTCCGAAGTATTTGTTACCTTAAGACGCCAGTATTCAAAATTCTGTCCAAGAGGAACATAATATTTTGTTTCAGATTTAATTCCTTTATATTCCGAAGTGATTGTTGTATAAGCAGTACCATGACGGCATTCAGATTTATATTGATCCAATGGTTTTCCTACAGGCTGCCAAGAAGCTGACCAGAAATCACCATCATCCTGATCACGAAGATAAAAATAACGACCTGGCTGATCCATTGGAATTGAATTAAAACGTAATCTTAAAAAACGTCCCTGGGCACCAGATTTATAAAATCCATAACCACCGGCATTATTTGTAATTACAGCACCATATACTGTAGAACCAAGATAATTACTCCAAGATGTAGGAGTATCTGGACGAGTAATAACATATTCTGCCTTATCATCATCAAAATAACCGTATTTCATAAAAATACCTACCTTTTTTATTTGAAGAATAATTAATAAAGACAGTATATGATAATTTATTTGACTTTACTATGAAGAAAAATCCCTAAATATTGTAAAAAAATCTAAATTAAAAATAATTTTCAAGCTGATTAAATGAATCTATTTTTGCAAAATAATTATCTGCAGTACCAAAACCATATGTTGCATAAATAAAAGGAACATTTATTTTTTTACAGGAATCTGAATCACCTTGAGTGTCACCAACATAAACTGGATTTTTAAGATTATTTCGCTGACAGATTAATTGAATATTTTCATACTTTTCTTTTAAGTTATTTCCGTAACATTCAAAATCTGTTATATATTTTTCAAGTTTATTTTTCGAAATTACAAGTTCAACATATCCACTCTGACAATTGCTTACAATAAAAATCTTTACTCTTTTTGATAAAGATGCAATTGTTTCTAGAACCGTTTTATATGTTAAATCTTTCTGGTTATTAATTAATTCTTTCTGCTCATATTCAGCACAATAATCTATTAAAATTTTCTTTTCTTCATCAGAAAGACCTTTAAAAAGATTATCAGAAATAACTTTCATTGTCTTTCCAAATTGTCCCTGTAAGATTTGCGATGTTACACGAGGAACTTCTGGAAAATATTTTTCAATTGCTTTATTCCATGCAATTGCTACAAGTTCAGTTGTATTCCAGATTGTTCCATCAATATCTAAAATCAAAGAATCAAATGTCATAATTTTACATCTGAGAAAGATATTTGTTCAAAATCTGAGTTGCTTCTTTAGGATTAGCTTTACCGCCAGACATCTTCATTACCTGTCCCATAAGCCATCCGACAACATTTGTTTTTCCAGATTTATAATCTTCTACAGCTTTTGGATTTGCAGCAATAACATCCTGAACCATTTTATCAATAGCACCAGTGTCACTTACAACTTCCATGCCCTTTTCTTTAATGATTACAGAAGGCATTTTGTTTGTTTCCATCATTTCTGCAAAAACTTCTTTTCCCTGTTTAGAAGTAATTTTTGAATCTTCCAATGCATCTGCAAGTTCTGCAATATGAGATGGAGTAATCTGTACATCGTTGATTGTCTGTTTCTTTTCATTCAAAACTGCTAAAAGTTCTGCAAGAATTAAGTTTACAGCTTTCTTTGGATTTTTAGACTTAAGGGCAGCATCTTCGAAGAACATTGCCAAATCTTTTGTAGAAGTAATTGTTTCTACGTCAAAGTCTGTCATTCCATAAGATTTTTTATAACGCTGACGTTTTGCTTCTGGAAGTTCCCCTACTTTATCTTTTGCAGTTGCAATAAGTTCTTCGCTTACTGTAAATGGTTTAATATCAGGTTCAGTTGTAAAGCGGTAATCAACAAAAGAGTTTTTTGTACGCTGAACAACAGTTTTACCTTCTACTTCATTCCAACCCATTGTTACTTTAAATCCGGCATTAAATTCCTGACGATCTTCCTGGAATTCTTTAAGCTGGCGCTGAGCTTCGTATGCACAAGCTTCACGGATTGCTTTAAATGAGTTTAAGTTTTTAATTTCAGAAATTGGTGTGTGATAGAGTTTTCCATCTTCCCATACATTCAAATTGATGTTTGCATCACAACGCATATTTCCTTCTTCCAAGTTACCATTTGTAACTTTTACATAACGAAGGATTTCCTGAACTGTCTGCATGAATAAAGCGGCTTCTTCAGGACTAGTCATATCTGGTTTTGTTACAATTTCGATTAATGGAGTTCCACAACGGTTATAATCAATATAAGAGTGAGCTCCCTGCAAGTGTAAAGATTTACCTACGTCTTCTTCAAGGTGAATACGTTCTACACGAACACGGCGGTATTTCTGACCTTCGTTTTCAATAATACAATCTTCACCTTTAAAGTTTTTATCACGACATTTTGTTCCGCCTGGCTGTTCCTCTTTTGGGAATGAACGGAAAGGCAAATCTACATAACCGTCAGTACAAAGTGGGATATCATACTGAGTAATCTGGTAACCTTTTGCCAAGTCTGGATAAAAATAATGTTTACGGTCAAATTTTGTAAAACGGGCAATATTACAATTTAAAGCCTGTCCTGCAACTGCTCCAAGTTCAACGTATCCTTTAGAAATACGAGGCATAGCTCCTGGAAGTCCCAAACAAACTGGGCAGACACGTGTATCTGGCATTCCACCATAGCGGTTTTCACAAGAACAGAAAGCCTTAGTTTTAGTTAAAAGCTGTGTATGAATTTCGCAACCGATTACAATTTCCCACTTATCAATCATAATTAATCCTTATTAATAATTAAAAATATAAAAATTATTATACAAAAAAAAAGATATTAAGTAAATTAGATAAAATTAAAGAAACAACTGTTTACTCATAAAATCTAACATCATTACGAGTAGTATTTTTAACCTGATAAAGAGCCTTGTCAGCATTATCAATTATTTCCTCAAGATTAGACGAATCAGAAATACAAACACCAATACTGCATGTTATATCAAAATCTTTATCTTGAGAAAAATCTTTAAGTCCGTTTCTAATTCCAAGTACCTTACTGTTTGCAATATTTTTATCACCAACATCTTTTAATAGAATTAAAAATTCATCGCCGCCAAAACGAACTGCTATATCATTATTTCTACAGATTGATTTTATAACGTTTCCAACTGCAATTAATACTTCATCACCAACAAGATGACCATATTTATCGTTGAAATTCTTGAATTTATCAATATCAATAAACATTAATGAATATTTTTCATCTAAAGGTTTATTTTTAACATATTCGTACATAAAATTTTGACCAGATATTTTATTATAAACACCTGTCAGATTATCGATATTGCTGATTCTCTTTACATTTTCAACCTTTTGATGTGCGGTATTCAATGCCTGCTGTTGTTTTTCAATTTTTTTCTGCTGTATATCGATTAATTCATTTGTTTTTACCTGTTCGTCAATATTCGAAAGCGCTACAACAAAAGCAGTTAAAGGCTGATTTTCTTCATCAACTTTTACATATTTAATTTCATAATAAACTTCACAACCTTCTATAAATACACAAATCTGTTTTTTAATACTTTTTTTATTCTTTAATTTTTTTGTAAGATTTGCAATTGAACAGAACTGAAACATTTCATCCAAATCTTCTTTATCAATGTTAATTTTAATAAGATAATCAAACAAATCTGTATAGGTTTTAAATTTCTCTTTAAGATTACCAAAATATTTTTTTGCCCTTCCATTACATCGATACTGTCTGAATTCATCTGTTTTAACATCAACATAAAATACAACAGAATAAGAATCTGTAAGAGTTACAAGAACGGCTTTATTTGTTTTCTGTTCTTCTTCAATTCTATTTCTTCTTAAAATTTCGCTGTAAATATAAATTGAAATTGTATTAATAAAAATATAATCCTTAACAGATTTTTTAGGATTATCAATTCCGATAATTCCAATTATTTCACCACTGATTTGTAAAGGAGCACCAATTACAGTATTAATTTTATTTTTTAAGAAATATTCATAACATTCAGGATTATTTTCTTTTAATTCTTCATTAACTTCACGATAAAGTTCATTTTTATTTGAAAATAAATCAAGCCAAATTTTTGAATCTTTTACCGAAAGAAGCTGTATATCTTTAATATTTGAATCATTTTTATTTGTTCTGAATTCATAACTACATGATAATAAAGAATTTTGCTTATCATTTTCCATAAGCAAAACTCTGTCTGCATCATAATAAGAAGCAACTAAACTTAACAAAGTATTAATATTTTCTTCTACTTGAAATTCCTGTCCTAAAACTTCATTACAACGCTTTAAAATTTCATCATATCTTTCCTGCAGATTATCTTCCGTATTTTTTTCACGTCTTTGAACGACATCGAAAACAAATATAACCAAACATCCCATCATAAATCCTATTGCATAATAAGGTTTATCTGAATGTAATAATTGAAGGACTGCAGATAAAATCGGGAAAATAGAAAAAACAGTTATTGAAAATTTAATACTTCTATCTATTTTCGTAAATCTGATAATGATTGCAATTAAAAAAGATAAAATAAAATAAAAACCCTGAAGACAATATGTAATAATAACATATTTATTTACTCCCCTGTGATAAACATTATTTTCTATATAAAAAATAACATTCGTTATAGAGTTATAAATTAATAAAGCTATTAATACAAAAAAAGGAATTAATAATAAAATATGAATTGTTTTTTTAAATTTAATTTTATTTTCAAGTTCAGTGTAAAGCAAAGTAAAACGCAGCCACACATACGAAGAAAAAGAAGAAAACGCGTAAAACAAAGTTGATGCAAATTTCAAATATGAATAATCTAGAATTGTATTAGAAGCAATTAATCCCCATATACAATCTACGATAGAAAAAACTCCAATACAAATTAATAAAAATCGGTAATAGATTCGGTATTTACCAATATTTTGAGTTTGTGAATAAAGAAAAAATATTATTAAAAAACAAATTAGATCGATAAAAGAATATAAAACATCAACCATCGGTAAAATCCCACCAATCTAATTATACTTCACTTTTATTATTAAAGCAAAGAATTTTTATAATACAGAAAGATATCTGTCTCCTGTATCCGGGAGCAACACTACAATATTTTTATCTTTCATCTCATCTTTCTGTGCAACTTTTATTGCAGCACTTAAAGCAGCTCCTGCAGAAATTCCAACTAAAATTCCTTCTTTTAATGCAAGTTTTTTAGTCATTAAAGGTGCTTCTTCATCACTAATTGTTATGATTTCATCAACTACAGATTTATCTAAGACTTTCGGTATAAAATTTGCGCCGATTCCCTGAAGTTTATGCGGACCTGAAACACCTTTTGTTAAAAGCGGAGATGATGATGGTTCAACCCCAACAATTTTAATATTTTTATTCTGTGATTTCAAATATCGTCCAGTTCCAGTTATTGTTCCACCCGTTCCAATACCTGCAATAAAAACATCAACTTTTCCATCTGTATCATTCCAGATTTCAGGACCTGTTGTAAGTTCATGAGCTTTTGCATTTACAGGATTATCAAACTGTCCGGCAATCCAGCTGTTCGGATTATTTTTTGCAATTTCATTTGCTTTTTGAACAGCACCTTCCATACCCTTACTTCCAGGTGTAAGAATAATTTCTGCACCATAAAGTTTTAACAGATTTATTCTTTCAACACTCATTGTATCCGGCATTGTCAAAATTACTTTTATTCCTAAAGAAGCTGCAACCGCTGCTAAACCAATTCCAGTATTTCCAGAAGTAGGTTCTATAATCACACTGTCTTTATTAATTTTTCCAGTTTCCAATGCATCTTGAATCATCATTTTTCCAATTCTATCTTTTGCACTTCCTGCCGGATTTAAATATTCAAGTTTTGCAAAAATATGAGCTTTTAAACCAAATTCTTTTTCAATATTATTAAGTTCAAGTAACGGAGTATTTCCTACCAATTCTGTAATATTCTGGGCAACCTTCATTTTTATTCCTTCCATTTAGTATATTTGCTACATTCAAGGATGTCTCTTGCATTTTGAATTCTTTCGGCAGTTGGACTTTCAACATCTTTTAAAACATAATCTATTCCCAAGTCTTTATATTTCATTATTCCAAGACCATGATATGGAAGTATTTCTACTCTTTCTACATTAGACAAACTTCTAATAAAATCTCTTGTTTTAATTAAATATTCATCATTATCAGTAATACCAGGAACGAGAACATGACGAATCCATATTGGTTTATGAATTTTATCTAAATATTCAAACATCTGTTTAATATTTTTACCAGATTTTCCTGTTAATTTAATATGTTCTTCTTCATTAATATGTTTAATATCCATTAAAAGAATATCTGTTACTTCCATTAATTTTTCAAATTTAGAAAACCATTCACTTTCTGTTGTAAAACAAGATCCAGAAGTATCAATACAAGTATTAATATTCCTTTTTTTACATTCAGTAAAAAGTTCTAATAAAAAATCAATTTGAAAAAGCGGTTCTCCACCACTAACAGTAATGCCACCTTTCTTTCCCCAATATTCTTTACAAGTTTCTGCTTCTTTTAATAATTCTTCAACAGTATATTTTTTACCTTTAGACATATCCCATGTATCAGGATTATGACAATATTTACAACGAATCGGACAACCACTAAAAAAAATAATAAATCTACTTCCAGGACCGTCTGCACAGCCAAAACTTTCTAACTGATGAATATAACCTTCCATATTTTTGCTCCAAAAAAAATCCCTGCTTAATACTATTAAAGTAATAAAAGCAGGGATTTTAGTCTAGTATATTCTAGAAAATAATTAACCTTTTACAGCTCCTAAAGCAACACCAGATACGATATATTTAGAAAGAAGTAAATATACAACAATAAGTGGTAATGCTGTTAAAGAAAGACCAAGGTAAACACAACCAAATTCAGTTTTATAAATATCACCTTTTAATAAAGAAACCATAATTGGCAATGTGTATTTATTCTGTTTTGTAAGCAATACAAGAGGAGTAAACAAGTTATTCCAGTTTGCTACGAAAATAAAGATTGCCTGTGTTGCAAGAGCAGGTTTCATAATTGGTAATACAATCTGATTGAAAGTACGGAATTCTCTGGCTCCATCAATACGAGCTGATTCAACCAATGATGGTGAAAGAAGTGGAATCATATACTGGCGCATAAAGAATACTGTTTGAGGTGCCTGAATTGCCGGTAAAATTAACATAATTAATTTATTAGTCATTCCAATTTTATAAACCATCTGATAGAAACCAATCATAGTAATCTGACCAGGAATCATCATAACTGCCATAATAAATGTAAAGAAAGCTTTCTTAAGTTTCCAATCATAAATTACTAATGAATAAGCAGTAAGAGTAGAGAAATACAAAGAAAGTGCAGTAGCAAAAGTAGAAATTATTAATGAGTTAGCAAAACCCAATAATGGATTAAAACTTTTACCAGTAAGAATCTCAAAGTTCTTAAATAAATATTTTGATGGAATAAAAGAAACTGCATGCTGTTGAATCTGTGTTGTAGAACGAGTTGAGTTTACGAGCATGATTAAGAATGGCATAATGCTTAAAATTGCAAGAATTACACACAAAATGGTTACTAATATTCTTGAAACTCTATGTTGTTTTATAGTTGTACTCATTTTGCCACCTCACTTGATTTTGCTGCTTTTTTTAAAGATTTTTTATATTCTTTGATAAATTTCTTATTTTTCTTATCAATTTCAGCCTGATCTTTATCTCTTAAAATAAAGAAAATACAAGCAGAAAGTACAATAATGATTAAGAACATAATCATACTTGCAGCAGAAGCTCTATTGTACAGATAACTTCCCTTAAATGCCTGAGCATAAATGAATACACTAGTTGTAATTGTAGCATTATCTGGACCACCACCATTTACGAACAACTGTGGAATATCGAACATTGTCAAACCACCAATAAGTGATGTAACTAATGTGAACAATACAATTGTCTTAATACTTGGAACTGTGATTTTCCAGAATACCTGCCAACCATTGGCACCATCAATATCTGCAGCTTCAAAAATGTCAGGGCTGATACCAAGAATACCAGAAACCATAGTAATCATTGTATAACCATACCACTGCCATGTCTGAATAAATATAATAATATTTCTAGCGACAGATTTACTTACAAGGAAATTTATAGGTTTATCTATAATCCTAAAACGAATTAATATATCATTAATAGGTCCCATTGGATAACCAAATAAAGCAGCGAATAAGATAGCTACTGTAGAAGCAGTAATAATATTAGGTAAATAGAAAATTACCTTAAATGCTCCTGCTCCAGGAACCTTCATACGTGCATTAGTAAAACAAACTGCAAGGAACATAGCCAATACAATTTGTGGAATAAAGTTACAAATCCAGATTTTGAAAGTATTTTTAAAAGCGATTTTAAATGTTGGATTAGTTAAAATTATTTTATAGTTTTCGAAAATATTGCCTTTTAAGAAATTCCAATCTGTTTTACCGACTCCTCTTAAATCTGTAAAACCGATTACTGTTGTATAAACAATTGGATACAACGCAAAAATAAGCCATGCAATCATAAACGGAAGGGCAAAATAATATCCGTATCTTGCATAACTGATCTTTCCTTTTTTATTCATAATTAAACCTCTATTGGGGAAAGGATTAGTTTTTTTTGTAAATTAAGAAAAAGGGCAATTCATAAAATGAACTGCCCTTTTAATGTTTAGGTTAGATTAAACTATTAGTTGATTGCGAGGTTGTCAGCAACAGCCTGTTTGAAATCAGCAATAGCTTCATCGCGAGATTTGTTACCTGCAGCGTACTGTCTAACCTGATCACGCCAGTATGAGTTGATTGTTTCATCATACTGTGTAAGGTTTTTACCAGTAGCATACTGGTTAGCTGGAACGAAGTATTCGAACATGTTCTGTCCAGCTAAGAAATCTAATTCACCATTAGATTTAGACATAACTGTACCAGAAGATACTGTATCTTTTGTTCCACCTTCACCATTCAAAGTACCGTTAGCCCATTTGTAAAGAAGACCATCTTCAGAATAATCAAGTGTGATCCATTCGATGATAGCTTTTACGAGAGCTTTCTTTTCAGCTGGTACGTTCTTGTTAGCGATGATATATGTACCCCCCCAGAAGAATCCGATTGGAGAGTTACAAACAGCCCAGTCGCCATATGTACCTTCACCAACTTTTTCTCCACCACAGTTAGGAGCGATAGTATAGTTGATAAGCCAAGCAGGTCCGAAGAAACCAAGAACTGGTTTTTCTCCAACACCTTTCATATCAGCAAACCAAG
>CALAUH010000181.1 GCA_937892225.1 uncultured Treponema sp. | reverse complement strand
CAGGTGCTGTTTGTGGTGATCACTGTTCACCTATTTCAGATACAACAATTATGGCAAGTGCTGGTGCTCAATGTAAACACGTAAATCACGTAAATACACAGTTACCTTATGCAATTACTGTTGCATTGGTTTCATTCTTTACTTACCTTATTGCAGGATTAACAATGAAACTTGGAATTGTTGCATGTGGTTTAATTTCATGGATTTTCGGACTCGTTGCATTATTTGGAGTTTTAATTTTCATGAAGAAAAAATTTGCAACAAAGAAAACAAAATAAAAAAACTTAAAATCTATATATAAAAAAAGCCGGTTCTTATTTGAAATCTATTTCATAAGAACCGGCTTTTTTTATAAGTTCTGTTTATTTTAGAAAGTATATCCTTCTTTTAATAATATAGATAATTCTTCACCAACTGCACTACGACTTTCAATAATACGATCATCTGCTAAATGATCATTATTAACACCATTAAAATCTGTAAGAAGATAATAAGTATATCTTATATAAGTTGAATCTGGCGACTTATCCGGATCATCCCATGTTGTATCACAGAACAGCCATTGATTATTTATATATACATGATTCCATGCATGATTTTTTTCTTGTGAAGAAACAACTCTAGTCGGAATACCTGCATAACGAGCCATTGCAGCAGTTAAATTTGAATAACCTTCACAGACACCGGTTTTATTTTTAAGAACCGAAACCGCATCCTGTTTTTTTCTACCACTACCGCCTGAAACAGATGAATAATCATAACACAATTTTAAAGCGATATAATCATGAATGGCAGCAAATTTTTCTTCAACTGTAGCAGAATCTAATCCGTATAAAGCTTCATTTGTTGCATTTTGAACAAGATAATTATCACTCTGACAATAATATGAAGAATAAAGATATCTGCCATCAGTTTCACCAGAAATACTTACAGTATGACTGTGTGTATCAGTTGCTTTTATTTCATAAACTGACAGATATGACCAAGACATTAAATCACCTTCACATGTTTTTCCATTTTCATCTATATAAGATTTATAATCAACTTTTGCTGGACCAATATGAATTGTATTTTCACCACCATAAGGAATCCAGATTCTAACATCAAAATCTTTATCATAAAATTTAACAGTTGTATTTTTACCATCAGAAATAGAAATATATAATTTATCATAATTTTTATAATCTATAGTTGATGGAATAAGAGTGCCTTTTAACCTTAAAAAACCATCGACACTTACTTTGTTTGTTGACGGATATTCAAAATTAACCTTCACATTGCAATTTGACCATTTTGGATCTTGTTTTGTCAAAGAATCCCCATTATCAGATTTTATACCTGAATAAGTAACCCCTCCAATTACACAACTTCCTTCACAAAAAGCATCTGAAGCTATAGTAATTTGTCCTGATTCTCCTGTTACACCACTACAAGTTGCAACAATTTTTGAAGTACCAGCTTTTGTTGGTGTAAAATATCCTTTAGAATCAATAGTTCCATTTGATGATGATAATGTTACTGTTTTGTCTTTTACAATAGTACCATCTGCTCTAAGGGGATAAGCTTTTATTAAAAGTTTTTCATTTTCTGGACAGTTTTTATAAGTTTTCTGACTTGATCTTGGAGTTACAATTATTGAAGTAACTTTATCATAAACAAGCGAAATATCATCTATGAACGCAGCATTAGGCCAATTTGAAAAAGATTTACCTGTACTATTATTAACCCAAAATGTTATAGATTTTGTACCAGCTGGAATTTTTATATTTTTTGTAGAAATAGTAAAACAAGAAGAATTATTAACTCCTGCAACTGAAAAGATTTCCTGATTTTCATTTATGTATATTTTAAAAGTAGAATCTGTATATCCTACAAAAAAATATTTGAAAGTCAGATAACCATCTTGACTAAGATTTAAATTTGAATAAGTAAGAGTTGAAGTAATACGTCCATTTGCACTAAGCGAGACTAAATTTGTATCAATACCATTAAATAAAGATTCATAATATTGTTTATTATTATTATTTTTTTCTATTAAATCATTGCGCACTTTAGCAATAGATGTTAATTCTGCATTTTGATAAACCCATGGATTATTAGAAGTTATATTCTGGCCTTCAAAATTTTCCCAGATAATTGTATCAGCAGAATTTTTGGGTTCATAAAATTGATATTCTAAATCAATGGTTCTATCTGTTCTTGTTATTTTTTTATCGTTTCTCGGAACAGGATTTACTTCAGGTTCCTTTTTACAAGAAAATAAAAAGCCGACTAAAAATAAAATAATACTAATAAAATAAAATGATTTTCTTTTCTGCATAAAAACCTCAAAAAATATTAAAATTTCAAACTTTTTATAAATAGATTATATTCTGTAAATTTTTAACTGTCAAAAATTTATTTTACAAAAAAAATACCTCAAAAATTGTTACCAACTTTTGAGGTATTCTATATAATTGCAAGGTTTATAAATTTAGTCTATAGCAATTACCTTATCTATCCATGCCTGCTGTTTCGTTTTCGCAAAACTGATTATACACGTTCACAAGTATATTCTTTAGCATCTTTTCCCATGTAAACTACAATAGAACTTCCGTCCTTAATCATATCAACAGGAACATATGCAGCATCTACGCGTTTTCCATCAACTTCTACATATTCAACACCTTTACAAACGTGCTGTGGATTTTTTACTTCAATCTTCAAATTCATTTTTCTCCAGCGGCGTTCAACTGTAAAGCCATCCCAGTCAGCTTTAATACATGGATCAAAAAGCATACCGTCATATTGAGGTTTAATACCAAGCATGTACTGTGTAATTGCATAATATGACCATGTACCGGCACCAGAAAGCCAAGATGTACGAGTATTTCCAGGACGTTTAGAGAATGTAGAATAAGTTGTCTGACCAACAACATAAGGTTCACTCTGGCGGATTTCTGCCTTGTCATTATATGCAGCTGGAATAGAAGCCTTACAATATTCGTAAGCACGGTCTCCGTTTCCAAGCATAGCTTCTGCAATTACACCCCAACCCTGAGTATGATTGAAGATACCTGCATTTTCCTTAATACCTGGCAAGAATACAACAGAACTCATGATGTCTGAACGAGTTTTTACAAATGGTGGAGCACAAAGCATTAAACCATATGGAGTTGCAAGTTTTTCCTTTACAGATTCCATACAGATTCTAGCCTGTTCTGCTGTTGCTGCAGATGACATTACAGCCCACACTTGCGTATTCAAATAAATCTGACCTTCTTCAATTGTCTGAGTACCGTAAACAGTTCCGTCTTCACCAACAGCCCAAACGAACCACTTACCATCCCAGCATTTTTTCTGAATGTTTTTATCAAGAATATCGCGCTGTTTCAAAGCCCACTTAGCTTCTTTAGCTTTTCCAAGGCGATTAGAAATATCTGCATAAGTTGTAAGACCAAGACGAAGCTGGAATGCTACGAACAAAGATTCTCCGTGATAACCAAGTTTAAGACAATCGTTCCAGTCTGCCAAAAGACCACAAGGAAGTCCATCTTTACCCATACGTTCCAAGTTAAAGTCCAAAGCGCGGCGCAAGTGCTGGTAAACTGTAGCTTCTCCGCCATCAGCATAAGGAACAACCTTATTATAGAAATCAAAATTACCAGATTCAGCAACATAACATGGAACAGCATTAAAGAACCATTCACAGTCATCAGAACGGAATTCTTCTGGCTTTGGAGCTTTTTCGTGACCTGCATTAAAATCTTTAGAAATTACAGGAACTGCACCACCATTCTGGCACTGACCACTAATCATACGAACAAGACGTTCTTCAGCTTCTTCTGGAATTGCAGCAGAAACACCAAGAATATCCTGTACTGAATCACGGTAACCAAGACCGTCGCGTTCTCCGTTATAAACTAAAGATGCTGCACGACTCCATGCAAATGTAATTAAACAGTTATATAATCCCCAAACATTTACTGTGTGGTTAATATCTTCATCTGGAGTAATGGCTTTGAATGAACCAAGTTTTGCGTGCCATACGTTTACAAGTTTTTCAAATTCTTCATCTGCACGTTTGAAATTACCAAATTCATTAACAATTTTCTGTCCAACAGCAAGAGCATCATCAATACCAAGCATAAGCATAATTTCTTTTGTTTCGCCTGGCTTAAGCTCCAAATCTCCTTGAACTGTACCACAAGAATTATCACCAAAGGCTTCTGAATTAGTACAAGCACCGTCAACAACAACTTTAGGATGTTCATAAGAGCCATAAGTTCCAATAAAAGCTTCGCGGCTAGTATCAAAACCTGTCATTGGTGTACCAATAAGAGCAACCCATTCGCTCATATACGCACCGCCAACTTCCCATTCTGGATGTTGAATATAAAGATTATCCTGAATAGAATAACGCAAAAGATTATCGCCAACCTTCTGACCTTTTACAATAAACAAAGAATATTGAAGATTTACCTGATCTTGAGTTGTATTCCACTGATTAGTAAATTCACAATATGAAAAAACGGAGATGCAAAACTGCCAAATGCAGCACCTACAAAAAACGCAGGTATTATCTCCCCTCCTTTAAAACCGCAGCCTAAAGTAACAGCTGTAAACAAAAGCTTGACAACAAAAAGATAAAATACCGCTCTTTTTGCAAAACAGGAAGCTATTAAAACTAATAAATCAAAAGTTATTTTAGGTATGATATACGAAAACGAGAAATTAAGGTTTTGGTACGAAAAATACGGATTTAAAATCAAGGAAATAG
>CALAUH010000180.1 GCA_937892225.1 uncultured Treponema sp. | reverse complement strand
AGCAGAGCAGAAAAAAGAAAAAAATGATGATAAAAATACAGAAAATAAAAAAGAATCTGAAGAAAAAATTGATTTAATGCCTGTTCTTCCAAAATTTGATGTTACTTATGAATCTGTTACTGTTCCATCAGATTTAATTTATTCTTTAACATATACTTTTAATCCGAATTTTGTGTCTCAGATTTCTTATGATACAAATTCTTTTACAACTCCAGATGATTTTGACTGGACAAAGATTAAATCATCAATGTATTCATTAAAAACACCGTTTACTTTAAACAGCAGATTGTCTTATGCCGGAAATTTTATTTCAATGGATAATAAATTTTCATATGAACCTATATGGCAGAAGCATCCTGATTTAAGCGGATATGATGAAAATCAGAAAAAATCAATTGAACTTGCAGATTATAATGCTGAAGCACAGACAATTATTAATACAAATGCATTAAGTTTTAGACCTTTTGCATATGTTCCTGATTTTAGTGAAACTGGAATTACATGGAACACAACAATGAAATTATTTAATAGAAAATTTACTGGAACTGCAGAACTTCCTTCATGGCAGAATAAACCTTTTGACATAAAAGACAGTGACAGTTTTACTGTACATAATTTAAATATTGTTTTATCTGCTAAAGAACTAAAGGATTTTAAACAGACTTTATCTTTTGTATCTACACTTGCACCACAGTTACCTAATTTTTCTTTAAATCTGAATCTTCTTTTCCCTTTTGTAAGTACATCTTTAAGTACAGGTATTCAGCAGAAAAGTAAGGAAGATAAAACATGGAAAAAGAATCCTTTGAATCAAAGTCTTTCTTTTTCATATACAAAATGGAATTTAAGTTTATCTGAATCATTTACATATAATATGCAGGATAAAAACTGGGATTCTTTAAGATTTTCATTAAAATGGAAAGATTTATCTGCAGTTTATAGTATGTCTTATATAACCGGATATGATTTTTCTGAAGAAGTTGGTTGGGAACCAAAACAGAAGAAGGAATTTTTACCATATACATTATCACTTAATTATAATCCTTCAATTCAGACATTTAATTTATGGTCAAAAAATGTAACTGTAACTCCTGGTCTTTCTACAAGTGTTGTTGCAGATTTAGTAAGGGCTACTAACAGTTATCTGCTTTTTTCACCATCGTTAACTTTAAAAATAAATGATTTTTTGAATATTACATTCTCTTCAACATCAAGAAACTCAGTTTTATACAGATATTTTCAGACAATGCTTGGTCATGACGGAAGAATTCCTGGTGAACAGAATATTTTCCTAGATTTATTCAATTCTTTTAGATTTGATGATAAAAATAAACGAAAAGAATCTGGCTTTAAGTTAAAATCTTTGAATCTAGACGTTACTCATCAGTTACACGACTGGGATTTTTCAATGAAATTAAAGTTTGAACCAAGACTTATTACTAAAAATGGTACAAGTTATTATGATTATTCTCCATATTTCAGCTTAGGCATTGTATGGAAACCAATGGCTAGTATTAAAACTCAAATCACTGATGATTATGGTACTTTAAAATTTAATTAATTATTCATAATTAATAATTGACTTTTACCATTTGATAAACAATAATTAAAGGTATATATATGAATGAATATAAAATAACAGTACCAGACAATGATTTGATTGCATGTATTTGTGGTACAAACGATAGTAATCTCAAATTGATAGAGGATAATTTAGAAGTTCCTATTTTTACTAAAGGAAACGAAATCTCTATAGAAACAGATGATAAAGAATTATGTCAGCGTTTTCAGTTTGTAATAGATAGAATTATTGATGAAATTAATGACGGTGGAAAAAATTCAGAAGATATTGTTATTTCAGTATTAAATACAAATAAAAAAATTAATTCAGAAGAAGTTTCTATTTTAGTTCCGGGTAGTATTAAAAGAATTTATCCTAGAACTCAGCATCAGGCTGAATATATAAATTTATTGCAGACAAAAGATATGGTTTTCTGTACGGGTAGTGCAGGAAGCGGTAAAACTTATCTTGCAGTTGCAGAAGCTTTAAGACTGGTTTTATCTCATAAAAAAAATAAACTTATTATTACAAGACCTGTCGTAGAAGCAGGAGAAAGTTTAGGCTTTTTACCAGGTGATCTTGAACAGAAAATTGATCCTTATTTAAGACCTTTGCGCGATGCAATGGAATCAATAATTACAGCAGAGTCTGTTCGAAGATTAAGTGAATCTGGTATAATAGAGGTAGCGCCACTTGCATATATGCGTGGTAGAACTTTGAACAATAGTGTAATCATCCTGGACGAAGCTCAAAATACTACTTGTTCACAAATGAAAATGTTTTTGACTCGAATGGGCGAAAATTCAAAAGTATTCGTAACAGGAGATCCGACACAGGTTGATTTACCAAAGAAAACACAATCAGGTCTGGTACATTCAATGAGTGTCTTATATAAAATTGAAGATATTGGTTTTATGGAACTTACAGCAGAAGATGTTGTAAGAAATAGATTAGTACAAAAAATAGTAAGGGCATACGAAAATGAAAAACAACAATACTAAAGAAAAAAAATCAATTGATGGTGTATTTTCTATAATTGGAAAATATATAAAAGTTAAATATCCGTTTTTAATTTTATTTTTAATAGGATTTATTAGTATTTCTTTATTGAACTTTTTAAAAGTTAGTACAAATGAATCAATTGTTACTTTCTCTTTAAATGATTATGAAATTGGTCAGATATCTGACAGAACTATAATTGCAGAAAAATCTCTTGCTCCAGACGGTATAAATCCGATTGCAATTGAAAAAGGTGAAAAAATCATTAAGAAAGGTTTCCCTGTAACAGAAGAAAGCTATGCAAAATTAAAGAAAATGGCTGAATCTCCTGTTTATATTGATTACAGAGCTTTTGCAAATCAGGAATTATTTTTGTTTTTAGTAGCAATTTTATGGTACTGTCTGTTTGCATTTATACCATTCTCAAGAAAGATTAAATTAGTTGAAGTAATTTTAGACTGTGTATTTGTTCTGGCGGTATTTGCGGCAGTTGCTTTCTGTTCAAAAATTGATTTGTTTACAAATGATTATTCTATTTGCATTATTATGCCTGCAAGTTTATTTATAATGCTTATAACAATTTTATATGGACAGACTCCGGCAGTAATTATGTCAATTATTATGTCGTTAACAGTTTTGAGTGCTACAAACTGGGGTATAATTCCATTTTTATATACTTTCTCTACAAGTTTAATTTCATGTGGAATTGTCAGAAAAATAGAAAGACGTATAGACTTAATTTTTGCCTCAATTATTCTGGCATTATGTAATATTGTCTTTATTACAGTTTTAGTTGTAATTTTTAATAATTCATTCTCTGGTATAGGTCCGGTTTTTGCAGGTGTTGCTATAAATGGATTTATTTCCGGTGTATTAACACTTGGTTTTATAACTCCACTTGAATTTTTATTAAATACATCTTCCGTTTTCAGATTAATGGATTTAAGCGACTTAAATAATAATCTGATGAAAATGATGCTCGTAACAGCAAGTGGAACTTATAATCACTCGTTAATGGTTGCTCAGCTGGCAGAAAGTGCCTGTCGTGAAATTGGAGCTAATTCACTTCTTGCAAGAGTCGGAGCTTACTATCACGATATTGGAAAAATTGAACAGAGTGAATATTTCGTAGAAAATCAGAAAGGTGAAAATAAGCATGATGAAATTAATCCATCTTTATCTGCATCTGTAATTAAGAGTCATGTTAAAAAAGGTGTAGAAAAAGCACATCAGCTTCATTTACCACAGTCTGTAATTGATATTATTTCAGAACATCACGGAAACAGTGTAATTCAATATTTTTATCTTGAAGCAAAAGAAAAAGATCCGTCTGTTGCACCAGAAGATTTTTCATATCCTGGAACTCCTCCTTCTACTCGTGAATCTGCTGTCGTTATGCTTGCTGATACAGTAGAAGCTGCATGTAGAACTCTTGAAAATCCTTCGGTAACAAGACTTGAAAAATTTATTACAACATTAATAAATGGAAAAGTTGAACATAAGCAGTTAGATAATTGTGATTTAACTTTCAGAGATATTTCAAAAATTAAAGAAGCATTTGTTCAGATTCTTGCAGGATATTATCATAGTAGAATTGAATATCCAGATCAGCAGGATCCAGATAAAAAATAACGGATGCTTTTTGGGAGGATTTTTTGAATAGAATTTTTATCAGTACGCTTGACGGTTTAGAAGAACCAGAATGGATAGAAAGAGCTAAAAATTATTTATTATCAGCTTGTAAAGAACTGTCTTTTGATAATGAAGAAATCTCAGTTTTATTTTGTAATGATGAATATATCCAGCAGTTAAATAAAGCTTATCGTAACATTGACGCACCTACAGATGTTTTATCTTTTGAAAACGATGATGTTTATGAAGATGAAGAAGGTAAATGGAAATGTGTCGGTGATATTGCAATTAGTCTTGATATGCTTCCTGTAAATGCCAGTTATTTTAAAATCGATACAAATACTGAATTAAAAAGATTATTGCTTCACGGTTTATTACATTTAAATGGAATGGATCATGGAGAAGAACATATAGAAGAAGGTAAAACTCCTGAATGCGAAATGTTAGTATTACAGGAAAAATTACTTGAAAAGTTTAAGGATGAAAAAATTATAATATGAGTTTATTTAAAAAGAAAAAAAATCATAGAGATGATGTAGACAGTATTCAGGAAGAAATACTTAATGAAGAAAAAAAAGATATGATTCAGGGAGTAGAAGATTTATCTAAAACTTCTGTAAAAGAAGTAATGATTCCCCGTATAGATGTTGATTTTATTTCTTCAGATATTCAGAAAGATGAATTACTTCAAAAAATTATTTTAAGCGGACATTCACGTTTTCCTGTTTATACAGATTCAATAGATAATGTAATTGGTGTTTTGTATGTAAAAGATTTATTAAAAGTTTTTGCAGATAATTCACAGTTAGACCTTTTAAAAATAATCAGAAAATCATATTTTGTTCCGGAAACAAAAAGAATTGACTCTTTACTTAGAGAATTTAAGCGTCATCATCTTCATATTGCAATTGCAATTGATGAATATGGCGGAATTTCTGGAATTGTTACAATGGAAGATATTATTGAAGAAATCGTTGGTGACATCCAGGATGAATTTGATAAAGAAAATGAAGATATAATTCCATTAAGTACAAATGTATGGCTTTGTAATGCACGTGTTGACTTAGATGATTTGAACGAAACTTTGGAATCAGATTTTCCTAATGAAGATTTTGATTCTCTTGGTGGTTTTGTTTTTGATTTATTCGGAAAAGTACCTGTTAAATACGAAAAATCTACCTGGAAAAATTATGACTTTATTGTGCAGGATATGGAAGGTCATCGTATTAACTTAATTAAAGTAATAAAAAATAATCAAGAAGAGGAAACAGATGAAGAATAATAAAAAGATTTTATTTCTTTTTACTTGTGGTCTTTTTTGTAATGTGATTATCTTCCCGCTTAGTGCTCAGCAAAAAAATGTAATGCAGAATTATAATGAAGGAATTAATTATCAGGCAGAAGAAAATTATTATCTTGCACAGCAGCATTATCTGGAAGTTGTAAAAGAAAATCCTGCATTTTCAGATGCATGGTATAAACTTGCAGAATGTTCTTATAAATTAGGTGAATTTGATTTAGCTTTAGAATATCTTACAAGTGCAGAAAAATATGAAAAAATTCTTGCAGATAATAACATTCCTATAGTTAGTGCGTTAATTTTAAATGGAAAAAAAATGCAAATTGTAGACGGTAATTATTTTTACTTATTTCCGTGGCAGGAAGGAAGTATTACTGACTGGAAAAATATAACTCCTGAACAATGTAAAATTGCAGGGGAGTTACAGGCAAGAATTCACAATATAGATTTACAGAAAAATATACAGTTTAATAATAACAATACAGGTAGTGACACTCATTCTTTCAAAAAACATATAATCAATTGGGAAAAATATGTTGATTTAAGTATTAACTCATGTCCGGAAATTGCTGAAGAGCTTAAAGAAAATCTTCCACTTTTGGAAAAAGTTACTCGTGAACTCAACGAAGCTGAATGTAATCTTCCTAATATAAACTGTATTTGCGATGAAGACATGGATCCAAAA
>CALAUH010000179.1 GCA_937892225.1 uncultured Treponema sp. | reverse complement strand
ACAGTTTTACCAGCACCGAATGGACCTGGAATACAATATGTTCCACCTTTTGAAACAGGATAGAATGTATCGATAAGACGAACCTGTGTAACCATCGGTTGAGTTGGAGCAAGTCTTTCAGCATAACAATCTACTGCACGTTTTACAGGCCATTTAAAAGTCATTGTAACTTTTACATTTTTACCTTTTTCATCAGTAAGAACGGCCATTGTTTCATCAATTGTATATTTACCAGCTTTTGTTATTTCTTTTACTGTATAAATTCCTGCAAAATCAAATGGAACTAAAATTTTATGTGTAAAAGGTCCTTCAGGAACCGAACCAATTGAATCACCACGTAAAACTTTATCTCCTGGTTTTACAGAAGGTGTCCAATCCCATTTTACGTCTCTAGGTAATGATTCAATATAAACACCTTTTTCAAGGAAAAATCCTGCTTTTTCTGCTACCAAAGGAAGAGGATTCTGCAAACCATCAAAAATTTGTCCCAAAAGACCAGGACCTAATTCTGCAGAAAGTAAATCTCCAGATAATTCTACAACATCACCAGTTTTAATACCCTGAGTCATTTCGTAGATCTGCATCTGTGCTTTATTTCCGCGGATACGAATTACTTCACCTTTTAATTTTTTTCCATCAACATTTACATAGCCTACTTCATTCATTGAAACGTTACCATCAAATTCTATAGTAACCATGTTTCCATTAATGCCGACTACTTTAGCTTTTGTATCCGTCATATTGTATCTCCAAGTATAGAATTGTATATCTTATGGTAAGCAGATATACCATTTTCCGTATTAAATTTATGCATTCTTTCTATTAACATAAGTTTTATTCCATATGCATAAACAGCATCTATAGAAAAAGAATCTAATGGTTTAATATCATCAATTAATCTTAATCTATATTCATAAAGAAATTGTTCTGCGGTAAAAGGACTGTTCATACTGATTGCAGTTCTTGCAGCAGTAATTATATCTTGTGTACAACCTGCAGGCAAAGGAACAGCATCCTTTTTCATTTTCTGAGCTCTTATTTGAGCAAGTGCAAAACGTAAATTTCTTTCTTTTTCATACCAAGTATCTAAAAAAGAAGAACCAGTTGATTTTAATTCTTTTGGAGGAATTAAACTTAAATTACTTATTATTTTCTTTTCTTTATTAGAAACAAATCGTGAACATATCTCAATAAATGATTCTTGATTTATTGGTAGATTCGATTTATTTTCTGAATAAGAGATATTCGGTAATTGTGAAACCAAATAATAATAAGCCACTATTTATCTTCCTTTGCAGCTTGCTGTAATAATTCAGCAACTTTTGGATTTAAATATGCACTGAACATCTGTGCAAGACTTTCACTAGAATAATCATAAAAAGCCTGTCCATTTTTAACACCAATTCTAAAACCAGCATTTAAAGTTTTATCAGGTTTAATTTCAAGACCTTTTGATATTTGTGATTTTAATTCTGTTTTAATAGATGATTCTAATGATTTTAAATCTTTTTCACTTAATAAAACAGATAATTCTGATGCATCAGATTTTTTACACCATTCTTTTACAGTCTCAGGTACAAGCTTAGCTAATACATCTTTAGATAATACTGATTCTGTTTTTTCCTGAATGATTTTATCAACTTCTTTAATTAACGAATCTTTAAAAGACAGAAGCATATTTCTTCCAGCTTGAATGATTGCTTCTTCACTCGCTCTCTCCATTTTAGCTGTATCAGATTTTGCTTTTTTTAAGATATCTTCAGCTTTTGAATTTGCCTGTTCAATTATTTCATCAGCTTTTTTTTCAGCTTGTTCTTGAATTTCGGCTGCTTTTTTATCTGCAGAATCTACGCCAGCTTTTTTGATTTTATCAATCAATTCCTGCAACTGTACATCCATGTCGCTATACCTCACAATAAAATTTAACTAAGTAATATATATGATTTTAACCTTGATTTACTATTATTTCAAATAAAAAATTAAATTTTAAATGAATAAATTGTTTTTGCTTTCATTTTTTAACCAGGTTTTAAATTACATGATGGAAACTCTGGTTTATTAGGTGTATCTGGGAAACACTGTGTTTCAAGACAAAAAGCACCATGATTAGGAAAAGCAACTCCATTTTTTAATTTTCTATCATTGAATGTATTTGCAGTAAATAATTGACATCCTTCCATGTTTGTAAATACTGACATTTCATGACCAGAAACAGGTTCTTTTACATTTGCAAATTCAACTAAATCATCACAAGTTAATGGAATTCCACACTGTGGATTTTCTTTATCATATAATTCTGTAACAAAACAGTGATCATAACCGATTTTTGTCTGTGCAATATCCTGACCAATTGGTTTTGGTTTTCTAAAATCAAATTCAGTCCCTTTTACTGGTAGTAAATTTCCTGTTGGAATTAAATTTTTATCTATTTCAAGAACATAATCACTATTCATCTGTAAAATATGATCATAAACAGGACCTTTACCTGCAAGATTAAAGAATGCATGATTTGTAATATTGATTGGAGTTTCTTTATCTGTCTGTGCAGTATAATAACAAGTAAGATTATTTTTATCATCTAATAAATAATATATTTCAAATAAAACATTTCCAGGGAACCCCTGTTCACCGTCTGGAGAAAGTCTTGTAAATTTAACACCGCACTTATGTCTTGATTTGATAATTTTAGCATCCCAGACCATTTTATCAAAACCATTATATCCACTATGTAAAGTATGCTGTTTTTCATTATTTTCAAGAGTATATTTTACTCCTTTTAATGTAAAATTAGCATTTGCAATTCTGTTTCCATAACGACCGATTATTGCACCAAAGAAAGAACGATGTTTAATTAATCCTTCTAAAGTCGAATAACCTACAATTACATCTGTTTTTGTTCCATCTTTGTTATTTAAAACAATACTTGTAATTGAACATCCATATTCTGTACAAGAAAAAGACATTTCATCATTTTTAATTGTGTACAAATTAACTTCTGTACCATCACAAAGAACACCATACTTTTGTTTTGTTACTTTCATATTTATTCCTCTATATATTTATATCAATAATCATTTGCACTTCTGTAATAGATTTTGATAATTTAATTGCAATTTCTTCAACAGATAATCCATTATCATGTAATTGTAAAATTTGTTTTGTAAGTATATTTTTTTTATTTTCTAACTGTGGTTGTGTACTTTCATTTGGAGTTACAATATCATCATTATAAACTTTTGTAATAATTAAAGGAACTTCTTTATATGCTGTTCCATCTGGGGTCAAAATTGTTTCATCTTTTAAAACAGATTTTGATTTTTCTACTTCTGATGAAAATAAGTCTGGTTGTGATGAAGGTGTTACTTCATAAGCAGAATCAGGATCTATCTGAACTTTTGGCGAGTTATTTTTAACTGAGTTTTTTATATATGCATTAATATTTCTTGCATAATCAGTATTATTTATTTTATTAAAATCTTGAAATAAAGAAGTATTTTGATTCGAAAATTTATTGATTTTATCTGCTTCAGCAATCATATCTCTTAATCTTTGACTTGCTTCTTTAAATAAAACCATTTTTTCTTCAGTTTCTTTTATTGACTGTTGAATTCTTTTATTAGCTTCAGAAGATAAATATAAATCGCGTTCTGTTGAAGCATCTAAATCTTTTATCATTTTATTGATTTTATCTGCAGCTTTTTCTATGACTTTATCTGTAGAAAATAATTTTTTAAAACGAATAATAAAAATTATCCATAAAAAAACATTGAGTGCAGTAATACAAATTAAAAAAACCGACAATTATTTTACCTCGTGATATCAACAATTCTGCCAACTAATGATGAACTATTACCAGAAAATGATTTTTGTTCAGATTCATCTTTATTTTCCTGCTGACTTTTATTTGGATTTTGATAAAACGAATTTCCACCATTTTTTCCATCAGCATTAATTAAATTTGTGTTTTGACCATCTTGACTTGTTTCATTTACTTTCTGCGTATTTTCAAGATTTTGTTGAATCTGATTTTCCTGTTTTACCGAATTGTTTAATTGAGCAACTTCCGGTTGATTTGCTATTACTTTAGAGACGTTAGAAAGTTGAGAATACATGTTCTGTAAATCAATGGGTTGTATAGCCATCTAATTCCTCCTGTGTAATTGACGGAGCTTCATAGTCTCCACGTTTGCAGAAACTCTTATCAAAATAGAATGTTGTATTTTTAACATCAATTTTAACTTCATCAAGAACATCACGAATGTAGATTTTTACACCTGAATAAACTATATCCTCAACTTTAACTTTTCCAACTGCTTTGAGTTCTCTTAAGTGTGAATTAATATTTTCTATATCAGAAGACATCTGATTTAATTCATCTGATACAAGTTTTTGTCTTTGCTTTAATTGAGATAATTTATCTTCTTTATCTTGTGGTAAATGTTTACGTAATTTTTTCTGCTGTTCCAGAGTCTGTATATCAAGTTCAATGTTTTCAAGTTCTTTTGAACTGTCAACCTGATTTTTCTGTAAATCAAGCAATTGCTTTTTTGCTCTAGGATCAATACCAACTTCAAGAATTGTTTCTGTACCTCCACCAGGAGATCCAATTTTTCTAGCACAAATCTCTTCTGTTGCAAGAAGGTGTCCACCAATAATCTGCGCCTTTTTACCTCGAACAACAATATTTTTCATAGCAGTAACATTACCAGAGTTAAAATTAGTAAGATTTAGAGTTTTAAGTTGTTGACATTCTTCAAACATGGCATACATGCCTTGAGCATCATTAACACCTTCTGTATTCAAACCAGAAACATCTACTGAAGGAAGCTTATAACACTGTGCAAATAATCCTCCCATGTTAGTAACTTGTGAAG
>CALAUH010000178.1 GCA_937892225.1 uncultured Treponema sp. | reverse complement strand
CAGGAGTTTATGACAATATTAAAGATAGTATTGACATGCAGCCAGTAGTTCAAAAGCCAAAAATTAAAATGACAGAACTTATAGATGCAATGAAAGAAACTCCTGATACAGAACCAAAAGTAATTCAGTATCAAGTTGAGCAGTTAATTGCAAAAGTTCAGCGAAAGAAAAATGTTCTTACTCCTGAATCTATCAGTAATTTTAAGGTGCTTACAAAAGAAGATTCAATTGATGATTATTTAAAATCAATAGAAGAACTTTCTCCAATTGAAGCAAAAAAGAAAATTATTGACGATTACAAAATTTTTGAAATGCTTCAGGAGGATAAAAATGAAATCCGTCCAATCATTATTGATAAAAAGAAAGATGATGGATTTGAAATTGAACGAGGGTATGGAAAACATAACTTAAAACGCCCAGAAGATTACATTGAAGAATTTACAACTTACATAAAAGAAAACCGGGATAAAATTGAAGCACTTAAAATTGTTTGTACACGTCCTGCAGATTTGACACGCGAGGCACTAAAAAATCTTGCAGTAATCTTAGCCAATGACGGTTACGATTTAAACAGTTTAAATACTGCAATCAGCAAGACTAAAAATGCAGATTATGTTGCAGATATTATCAGTGTAATCAGAAGGTGCGCAGTTGGGTCTCCTCTTTTGAATCATGAGGAAAGAATAAAAAGAGCGTTCCAAAAATTACGACAGAATCATCAGTTTACCCCGGTGGAAGATCATTGGCTTTTAATGATTGAATCAAACCTGCTTGTTGAAAATACAATCGACGAAACAATCTTTGATGATGTTTATATTTTCAAAAGTAAAGGCGGTTTTAAGCGCATAGATAAGGAATTTAACTTCCAATTGAAAGCTTTAATAAATGAATTGAATATTTATTTGTATGAAGATGCGGCTTAATGATAATAATATATATAAAAGATTATCAACATATTGACAATCTTTACACCTAAAGATTATTATTTATGTGTAAAAACTGATAATTTTAGGAGGTTTGTAATGAGCTATTTTTCTGAAGAAAGCATTTTAAATCTTCTTTATTCTTATAATCCATGGTGGAAAACAAGTTCGGTACAGAAAGATTTTAACAAACCAATGAAAAGAGCCAGCTTTTATGAAAGTTGGAAGGCCTTTAATAATGAACAGATTCGTCGTACTGTTTTGTTAAGTGGTGCACGACGAACTGGAAAAACCACAATCATGTACCAGACAATTGCAAAGCTTATTGAAAATGGAATAAATCCCAAAGACATAGTTTTTATTTCATTTGATCATCCTTTATTAAAGCTTTGTAATATAAGTCAGGTTTTGGATATTTTTAGGCAGAATATAACTACATCAGAAAAAATATATTGTTTTTTTGATGAAATCCAATATTCAGAAGATTGGAATGCCTGGTTAAAAGTTTTGTATGATACAAATCCAAATATAAAAATCATGGCAACAGGTTCAGCAAGTCCAGTTCTTGCAGATAAGACTCGTGAAAGTGGACTTGGAAGATGGATTACAATTCAAGTTCCAACATTTACATTTTACGAATATTGTAAGCTTTTAAATATTGAAGTAGGTGAGCTTCCTTCTGGAATAAAACCAACACAGCTTTATCAGTTAGATAAATATACTCAAAATGAACTTGTTAATAAGTTTGCATTTCTTCAGCCACATTTTATAAGATACTTGCAGGTTGGAGGATTTCCTGAATTAGCACTTTCAAAAGATGACATTTATGCACAAAGAATTCTCCGGGAAGATATTGTAGATAAAGCCTTAAAAAGAGATTTACCTGCTTTATATCCAATCAGAAATATTTCAGATATAGAAAAAGTATTCCTGTATTTGTGCTACAACTCTTCAAATATAATCAATATGAATACAATCTGTAAGGAATTGCAGGTTACAAGAAACACTCTTGAAAAATATGTTTTATATCTTGAAGGAGCAAATTTAATTTATATTAGTCCAATAGTAAATGTGGGTTCAAAACAGATATTAAAATCTCAAGATAAAATCTACATTGCAGATGCAGCATTGCGAAATGCCGTATTAATGAAAGATGATATTACCAATGACCCAGTGGAACTTGGAATTATTGCTGAAACCGCTGTATACAAACATGTAAAAGCCTTTAATTACAAAGCAGTAACAAAGGTTGGCTATTACAGAGGCGGCGATAAAGATAAGGAAATTGATATTGTAGTTCAGTATGCACAAAATACAAATCCAATCATGATTGAAGTGAAGTACAGAGAAGATTCACCAATTTCAGAAAAGGATTTGATTGCAGAACTTTCTGATTCAGAAAAGCCAAATCTTGTAATTACAAAACAAATTGATGATTTTGGACTCCACGAATTTAAAAATGGGAAAAAGATTTTCAAAATCCCAGCTCCAATTTTCCTTTATCTTTTGGGATATGTAGAATCACTTGGGTATGACGAATAAAAAAAGAAGGAAAATAAAATGACAACACAAGAAATCGTAGCAAAACTTTGGAATCTCTGTAATGTCCTTCGTGATGATGGAATTACATATCAGAATTATTTGAACGAATTAACATATATTCTTTTCTTAAAAATGTGCTCAGAAATACCGGGAGCCGAAGAACAGATTCCAGAAAAATACCGCTGGGCAAAACTTGTTGCAAAAGACGGAATTGAACTTAAAAATTTTTACAAAGAACTTTTAGACTATCTTGGAACAGAAACTTCCGGGCGCGTACTGGAAATTTATGCCGGAGCTCAGACAAGTATAGACGAACCAAAAAATCTTGAAAAAATCATAAAATCAATAAACGAACTTGACTGGTTCAGCGCAAAAGATGAAGGACTTGGAGACCTTTACGAAGGCTTACTCGAAAAAAATGCTACAGAAAAAAAGAGTGGTGCAGGCCAGTATTTTACACCTCGTGTTTTAATCGATGTGATGACAGAACTTACAAAACCACAGATTGGCGAAAAATGTAATGACCCGGCCTGCGGAACTTTTGGATTCATGATCAGCGCCCATAAATATGTTCTGGACAACAATGACGGCCTTGCAAACTGTACAAGCGAACAGCAGGAATTCGAAGACAAAGAAGCCTTTACAGGAACAGAACTTGTACACGATACCCACCGCCTTGCATTGATGAATGCTTATCTTCACGACATCAACGGAAAAATCACTCTTGGCGATACATTAAGCTCAATCGGAATGGAAATGAAAGGTTACGATGTGGTTCTTACAAATCCGCCATTTGGAACAAAAAAAGGTGGTGAACGTGCACTCCGTACAGACCTTACATTTACAACAAGCAACAAACAGCTAAACTTTTTGCAGCACATTTACCGTTCATTAAAAGCCAATGGAAAAGCCCGTGCTGCAGTAGTTCTTCCAGATAACGTACTTTTTGCCGACGGCGATGGAGAAAAAATCCGCGTAGACTTGATGAACAAATGTAATCTTCATACAGTACTCCGCCTTCCAACAGGAATCTTTTATGCTCAGGGCGTAAAAACAAATGTACTTTTCTTTACTCGAGAACCACAGGATAAAGACAGCACAAAACAGGTTTGGTTCTACGATCTTCGAACAAATATGCCAAGCTTTGGAAAAACAAATCCACTTAAAAAAGAACATTTTGATGCCTTTGTAAAAGCCTACACTGCAGAAGACCGCACAAAAGTTCAGGACGAACGCTGGAACTGCTTTACCCGTGAACAGATTGCAGAAAAAGGTAACAGCCTTGATTTAGGTCTTATCCGCGACGAAAGCATTCTCGATTACGAAGATTTACCAGATCCAATCGAAAGTGCTCAGGATTGTATAGACCAGCTAGAAATGGCAGTAGATTTGATTAAAGATGTAGTAAAGGAACTCCAGAAAGCAAAATAGGTAAAAAATGGAAAAAGAAATCGCAATATTCAAAACTGATTCAGAAACCATAAATGTAGAAGTTCTCTTTGAAGATGAAACAGTCTGGCTGACACAAGACCAGATGGCACAGATGTTTGAAAAAGCTAAGTCTACAATCAATGAACATATAAAACACATCTTTGAAGAAGGTGAATTGGATGAATCAAAAGTAACAAGAAAATTCGGAAATACCGAATTTTCTACCGATGTTACAAAACCAAAGCTTTATTACAACCTCGATGTCATAATCTCCGTTGGTTACCGTGTAAAATCTTTGCGTGGAACTCAGTTTAGACAATGGGGCGTGCGACGCAACCTTCGGTTGCTTCCCGAGTTTGCTTTGCAAACTCGCGACGACGGGCTTTTCGGGGTTCCGCTATCGCTCCAGCCTCCTCGCTACGCTGCGGTGGCCGCTTCGCGCCCCTACAATCCCTAACGCAGATCTTATTTATCTTTATATCTAACGGAAATATCTTTATCCTTTATTTTTCAGAGATATTCAACCTGACCTTAAGCTTCGGACGCCTTACGGAGGTAACTGAGATAAGACTTCCGAAACGGAGGAAGAAGTATAAGGCTGTGAAATATAGACACTAAAATTGCTTTATCTTTCGACAATTTGTGCAAACGCCTGTTTTATTTCTCAAAGTGTTGTGCTATTATACATGTGGTATCATAGCATTGACATTATTCGGGA
>CALAUH010000177.1 GCA_937892225.1 uncultured Treponema sp. | reverse complement strand
AGTTTTCAAAGCCGACAGGCAGTCAAGCTGCCTGCGGTTTAAAACAATGTTATACCGACACGCCACTGGCGTGAGAATTTGATAAGATGATTGATATAAAGAATATTCAGGAATTTTTTAACGAACAGCCTCTTAATTTAATTGAAAACAAAATAGATTTTAATTTATTCAATCTGTTTTGTAATACTGAAGCTGAAATAAATAGTTTTATTTTGGATGTAATCAATGATGGATATATAAAAAAGCAAGCATCAGTAAAATTTAATTACAATGATGATGAAGAAACGATATTTGTTCAAATTGAAAAAGATATATCAGAAATAAATATTTCAATAATAGTTAAAGTCATCAATGAAAAAAAATATCAGATTGTATCAGTATTTCCAACAACAGATTGCAAATTGAATTATAAAGATGGATGTTATTTTCCTGATGAAGTAGAGATATACGGTAGAATTAATTCTGCAGTAGGATTATGTGAAACAGATTTATTTGATCCTTTAGTTTTATTTGAAAGAAAT
The DNA here is from genome assembly GCA_937892225.1 of uncultured Treponema sp. Taxonomy (GTDB): domain Bacteria; phylum Spirochaetota; class Spirochaetia; order Treponematales; family Treponemataceae; genus Treponema_D. Next base: position 3,413 of record CALAUH010000177.1, on the reverse strand, counting down.
TTCTTTGAAGATGACAACAGTGATGATGTAGATTGGAATCTTTATGCAATAGCTTATTCAAGTGATAATGGAGAAAGTATTTATAACGATTATGATGGTGTTGATGATATTTTTCCATATCGCAAAGTAAAAATATGCACCGAGGGAATAAAAACTTTTGTGTTTAATGGAGTTTTGTTTTATAAATGCTATACAGAAGCTGCATTGTTTGTTGAATTTGAAACAGAAAATATGATAAATAAAATACCAGTATATATATCCGAAAAACTTATTAATGATGTAAAAGAATTACATAATGGTAAAGAAATGAATGTTATTGTATTTGGAAATATAAAAACGGTATAACACAGTTTTCAAAGCCGACACGCGGTCAAGCCGCGTGCGGTTTAAAACAATGTTATGCTCACACGCCACTAGCGTGGGTTCGGAGAGAAATGAATATACAAGATATAGATGTTAATTTTGATTTTACAAAAGATACTCCAAATTATTGGAAAAACTTCTGGCAAAATAGAAATGGTTTAGGAGGAGGATCAACAGATCCTGACGCTGAAAGTAAAACTCTTCAAATTTATCATCAATTGTTATATAGCAGAATACTTCCTAATGGAACTTTTATGGAGTTAAAAGTAGGAAAAGATTCTTATCATTATTTAACATGGGAAAATTATAGATTTGGTAGCGATTCGATTATTGCTAGTTTTTTTAATTATATTCGATATCAAGATATAATAAAAAAAGCAAGGAAGCAAAATATAAATTTTAATAATTTTATTGAAAATTATTATCATGAAACTTATACAATTGGTGGAGAAATAATATTTCCTAAAAGAATGTGGGGAATAAATCAAAGTAGAGGGTGTAATAAATATATATCTGATAGATTTGATCTTACTTTAGAATGTATAAGAAAATATTATAAAAATGAAAAAAGTCCGTTATATAATGTTTTCCAAAAAGATTATAATTTTTTTGAATTATTTAACGATTTTGAAGGTTACGTAAAGTTCTTTTTTTTAGAAGATTTAGTTTCAGATGATTTTTCTAATGTTTTATTATGGAAAAAAAATAAGTTAGGAGATGAAATAATATTACCAGAAACAGTTGAAGAATATTACACTTTTTTACAAAAAGAACTTGATTTTGTTATAAAAAGAAATAATCGAATAAATAAATTTATAAAAGGTTGATAAAAGAAAGAAATTGGATTATATTGTAGTAAGAGGTATTACATATGACTACAATTTCTGCAAAAATCGATAATAATGATAAATTTTCATTCGAAAAGATTTGTGATTCCATGGGTATTAATATTTCTTCAGCAATTAATGCATTTGTAAAAGCAACTATAAGAGAAAATGGAATGCCATTTGCATTAAAAGCTTCTGATGATCCATATATTTATTCTAAAGAAAATATGAAATTTTTAACAGAAAGTATAAGGCAGATTGAAGAAGGTAAAGGTCAAGTTCATGAATTGAAGGAGACCTTTTAGATGGTAAAAATTTGGTCTGATTTAGCCTGGAATGATTATTTAGATTTTTTTAATAAACACCAGAAAGATTTAATAAAAAGTGTTCATGAGTTAATTAACGATATTGAAAGAAATGGTGTTGATAAAGGAAAAGGGCAGCCAGAGCAATTAAAATATGAACTGTCTGGTTATTATAGTCGTAGAATAGATCAGAAAAATCGTCTTGTTTATAAAGTTGAGAAAAATCAACTTTTTATTGTTCAGTGTGGAACTCATTATCAACAGTAAAGCATAACACAGTTTTCAAATCCGACAGGCAGTCAAGCTGCCTGCGGTTTAAAACAATGTTAGGCGGACGCTCGCGATGGAGCGCTAACAGAAATGGAAAAAAAATTAGAATATTATTTAGATAAATTAATAGCTTTCTCAAATGAAATAAGGACTAATTATTCTTATGAAGAAATTGATGAAAGTAAATATGAAAAAAAATATCTTTTAACAAAAAACACATCTTTTATTGGATTTAAGCAAGGATATTCCGATTTGATTTGTCGAAAAAAATATTCAATCCAAGAAATTTCTACATTAAACAAAAAATCAAAAAATTATTTAGAAATATTAAAACAAGAAGAAAATATTAAGCAAATCAAAGAATATAGAAATGGTGTAGTAGATGTGATTTATCAATGTTATAAAAATAAGGATTCAATATACTTAATTCCTTTTTCTTCGCAAGGAAAATTTTATCCTACTTATGTCTATGTTACAAAATTTAAAAATAATGAAATTATTGAGGAATATATGGTAGAAGGAAATCAAATAATTTTTGAATCATATAAACATAAAATTTCGTTATTTGGAAGTAGAAATAAAATGTTAAAATATTATATGGTAAATTATGTAAAAAACGGGAAATATCCTATTCTTGAAGAACGAAAAGGAATTATTGATGTAAATGAATTGTGTTTTAAGGAAAATGTACAAACCCAGTGCTGGTTGAATAAATAATCGCCTAACACAGTTTTCAAATCCGACAGGCAGTCAAGCTGCCTGCGGTTTAAAACCCTGTTATACGGACGCCCCACTGGGGTGCTAGGAGAAAAAAATGAATAGAAAAGTAAGGTTTATATCATTACTGTTTTTTACTCTTACACTATACTCTTTACATGCATCTAATACACGTCAATCAAAAATACAGAATGTCTTGTACTGGGCAGATTGGGTAGAACATAATGAATACACAACTTATGAAGATTATGAAAATGAATTGAATTTTGAAACTATTGACGCGCCTGTTGATGACAAATATGAATTTGCACAGACAGAAATTTATTATACAAAAAAGACTAATGTCTATTGTACGGAAATTTATTTAAAAGGAATCAAAGACCGAATGCTTGCCATGCTGCAGATAGAAGGAAGCGGCTGGTTCCCGTACCTTAAGATTTTCAGATTTGACAATAAAAAACAAAAATGGACGATATATTATTCAGGTAAGGGGCCGCTGGGAGAATGCGGCGTAGTGTATCCAATTAGACATCCGATTACGGGATACACTTTCTTTTTTGAGCAAAAGATTAATTTTGACAACAAGCGTCTTATATCTTACGACCTTCTTTCTCTGGAAAATAAAAAATGGAAAGTGACAGAAAGCGCAAAGGCCCGTTATGTTTACAATCTTACAGACGAACAGAAAGAATGGATTTCTCCTGAACTAATAGAAAAAATGGCAGCCTTTGATTATTCATTTTTAGGATATAAAAATGATCACCCGGATACAATTGAACTGATTGTTAATGAAAGAAAAATCGTTGCAAAACCTTATTATACCTCTGTCGGCCGTATAGCTTCATATTATGACATTACAGTTTACAGCCGTGAGCGTGAAATCTTTAAGAAAAATGACATTGGAGATATCGTTGGTATTGAAGGAACTGTT
>CALAUH010000176.1 GCA_937892225.1 uncultured Treponema sp. | reverse complement strand
ATTTCATATGCAGGTAAGGAACACAAGACAAAGACAAATTATTCTCGATGTTATGAAGGATAATTACACTCATCCTACTGCAGATGAAATCTACGAAAAAGCGCATGCTGTCGATGAACACATAAGCCGCGGAACTGTTTACAGAAACCTAGGTTTTCTTTCTGAATCTGGGGAAATTCTAAAAATAAGCGTTCCAAATCAGGCTGATCACTACGACAGCACTTTGCGTGAACATTACCATTTTTGCTGCAGTAATTGTGGCAAAATGTGTGATGTTCCAGAAGTTATAAAAATTGAAGCTTCTGATGTTTATGAACAGATGTCAAAGCAAGGTTTTTTAATCAGTTCGCATAATTTAATTTTTTCAGGATTATGCCCGGATTGTAATAAAAATAAATAAAAATTGCTCGTAAGTTGAAGCTGCAGTATAAAACCAAACTACAACTTTAATATATAAAAATAAGCTCGCCTTTGCTGGAAATAACATACATGTGAATTCCCGCAATTTGTGGCAATGTTACAATCGCTTCCTGTTCTGCAAAAAGATTTATGCTCATAATCTGGTTGTACTGAACAACAATCACATTTGAAATGAAATCATCTTTTGTCATAGGATGATTAAAACTGACAGTATACTGGCCGTCAAATTCGCGGATAATCGGGCGGTATTTTTCTTCCTCTGAAATTTTTGAACTTACTGGATTAAGAATATTTCCACAACAGCTGATTTCTATATCTTTTATGCTTGTAACAAGATTTCCGCAAGTTGGACAACGATAAAATTTTAAATAATTCATATTGGAGCCAACGCTGCGATTTTTAATCAGCCTTCCCTGCAAAATGCTTTGAATATCAATTTCCAGAACTTTTGAAAGCTGGGAAAGCAAAGTTATGTCCGGGCAGCCGTGACCTTTTTCCCATTTGCAGATTGCTTTATCTGTAACGTTGATGGCAGCGGCAAGTTCTTTTTGTGTCATCCCTTTTTTTACGCGGATGTCGTGAATTAATTTTCCAGTTTTTTCGGCGTTCATAGCGGGTTTATACTCCTATAAAACCTGATAAACGGCGTTGTCAAGGCCTCTGAGCGAAGCGTGCCTTGACAATGACGTATTTTAATCAGGCATTTATATTTTTCAAATATTCTTCTTTGGAAATCATTGGGCTTTCAAGTTCTTTTATTTCATCTGCCGAAAGACTGAAAGATTTTGCATATATTTCACCAGCGCGTTCAAATGCTTCGGCTTTTGGTTTTGCTACAATCTGTGCTTCCGGAACATTCAAAAGCGGTGTTTCTGGTACAAAAATTTTTGTAAGATTACCAAAACACAAATCACACTGGCGGTCCAAAGCTTCAAAATTATGATCCCAGTTTGGAAATCCACATCCGCTGATTACAACTGAATGAATCTTTGAAAAATCTACACGTGCAACATGCTGAGTTCGTCCGTCAACAATTTCCATTTTCTTTTGAACTAAAGGAATTGTACGGTCCAGAAGCGCTTTGATGTGACTTGGCATTCCGTAGCAGTAAAGTGGGAAACTCCAGATTATTAAATCCATATTCTGGTAAAGGTCGAGAATATCATTTTGATCATCTTTAATTACACAGTGACCATCACAAACTTTCCAGCAGCCAAAACATCCGCGACAAGGTGCAATTTTTTTGTTGATTACATCGATAACCGTAATTTCGTGTTCGCCAGTTTTTTTAATTCCGCGCAAAAAAGCATTTGTTAAAACCATTGTGTCGCTTTTTTCTTTTGGACTTCCGTTTAAAACTAAGATTTTCATTTGTTACCTCACACGGTTTAGAATAACACTTGTTGTGGGAGGTGTAAATCTACGGGGAGTAGAGTGTGGAAAATGAGTTTCGATAGAAATTCCCTTGATTTTAAAATTTTTCTTGCAAAACATTTTTAATCAATATAAACTTTTTTTTAGGGTATTTTGATGAACTACTACGATATGATTTTTAAGAGAAAGTCTTTCCATCTTTTTAAGGGAAAAGAAACTATTTCCGAACAGGAGTTAAGGGACCTTGAATCGTTTATTCAGACCGTCAAACCTTTAGATTCTTCCATCAAAACTGAAATCAAAATTGTTCCTGAAAATGAAACCAGCTGTAAACGAGGTGGAGATTATTGTCTGGAATTTTATAGTGAAGAAAAAGGTAATTATCTTAGGAATGTTGGTTACATTGGTGAACAAATTGATTTATGGCTTGCTGATAAAAATATAGGTGCACTTTGGTTTGGGATTGGAAAGCCAGATGATAAAATTTATAACGAACTTAATTTTGTAATTATGATAAGCATTGCAAAAATGCCTGAAAACACATTCAGAAAAGACATGTTTAAATCAAAAAGAAAACCTCTTGAAGAAATCTGGATAGGTAACACTATTTCAGAGCAGAATTTTTCTGTTGCAGAAATTGTTCGCTTTGCTCCAAGTGCCTGCAATACCCAACCGTGGATAGTTGAAAATTCCGGCTCTGAAATTTCGGTCTTCAGATATAAAAAGCCAGGCAAACGGGGAATCATGCCGGCGGATAAGGTGCGCTATTATAACAAAATAGACATTGGAATTTTTATGTTCTTTTTGGAAGTCTGTCTTGAACATGCGGGCTATACTTTCAAAGGAACTCAGTTTTTTGAAGAAGAACCTGATACTGTGGAAAAAGTTTTGGTGGCAAAGTATGTGTATGAAAGCAACTTATCTTCTAGATTTGTATAGGAAATAAACTTATGACCCTCGAAAACAACATCATCCGACATTACTTACGAAACGCATATTTTATTACGGGAACTGCATATGCCGGAAAATCCACAATGGTAAAAATGCTTGCCGAAAAATACGACATGATTTTCTGCGGCGAAAATTACACATCCGACATTTCCGACAAAATTGCAGATCCTGCTTATCAAAAAGATTTATGCTACATTCCGCAGCTTAAAGACTTCCGCGACTTTGTAAAACGCTCGCCAGAAGAATACGAACGCTGGGTTTTTGCCGTACAAAAGGAAGTTGCCGGTTTTGAAATTGCCGAATTGATCCGCCTGTCTGGAACTGCGCCTGATAAAAAAATTATTGTTGATACAAATATGCCTCTCGACTTGTTAAAAGAAATCAGCGACTACAACCACATTGCAGTTATGCTTTCTCCACAAAGTATGAGCGTTGAACGATTTTTTGACCGCGATGATCCAGAAAAGCAGTACATTTTAAGTGTAATCAATTCGTGTGAAAATCCTGAACAAGTGATGGAAAATTACCGCGAAGGTCTTACGCTCATCAACAGTAAAAAACATTACGGCGAATTTGCAAACGCAGGACTTTTTACTTTGATTCGTGAAAATGATGGCCGCGATACTAAAGATGAAGTGCTTGCAAAACTGGCTGAACATTTTGGGTTAAAAAAAAGAGATTGTCCAAACTGAACAATCTCTTTCGACAATTGATTATTAAAATATAAGCCAGACAATTCCTGCTGCATACATATCTTCACAATCAAAGTCTATAAAACGTCTTGTAAATACCATAATTCTACCTCTTTCAGTGTGGGTTGATTTCAGAGTTTGTTTTCACTGTGTCACACTGTATGGCTACATTATATAAAAGGAGTGTTGCCAGATGTAGGACAAAATTTTGGAAGATTAAAAATTATTCAAACCGATAAATACTGTCTTCGCCCCAAGAATATTGATTCATATATTCACCGGCAAAACAATCTGTTTCGTTCATTGGTTTTCCGTTTAAATAATCAACATAATCGCAGCCGAACTTGTTAAAATCTACAGAATAAGTTT
>CALAUH010000175.1 GCA_937892225.1 uncultured Treponema sp. | reverse complement strand
TATCATCCTGACCAAAATGTTCGCATTCACTGTTACCACCAGTAATATACGAATGATGATTTACTACAATTTTCCAGAAGGTTTTTGCATAATCAAGATAAATATCAATATTTTCATCTTGTAAATAATCTGGATCATTTTTCAAAATTAAATATCTGTTCATGGCGCCAACAAATTTTGGAATTGTTGTATTTGCATGACGGTTATTTAACACATCTTCAAGCATTCCGCCTGCTTTATTACTTTGTATAACCTTTTTAAACAATTCTTCTTCATCAAAACTATGAGCAACTCTTAAAAAATGATTACAATCTTTATATCCAGATTGTTTTGCGCATTTATACAGTTCATAAATACAATCATTCATACCACCGTATTCTATGCTTAAAACCCTTTTTTGAACCTCTGGCGTCCATTTTTCCGTTCGTTTATAAGCCCATTCACCAAAAGCTTCTGCAATTTGAAGAGCTTTTTCACTTTTTGCAGATTTATAACATTCAACAAGACCGTTCATTATTTTATGAACTGTATACCATGGTACCCAAGTATCGCTTGCATTTTCAGATTCAACTTTATCAAATTGAAGTTCTGGTTTTGAAGAATCTGCCATTGTTGCACCAAAAATAAATCCAGTTCCAAGTGCTTTTTGACATTCATAAAGACTATCAATCAAATATTCCAGACGCTGCTGTAATGATAAACAATCTTTTCCACAACAAGAGCCATAACCTCTGGCAACAGCCTGTGCGGCAGCCGCAAGATAATGCCCCATTGTGTGTCCGCCAATTCTAGTATTTTCCCATCCAGAATAAGAACTTTCTGCTTTTGTGTTTGGCAAACCTGCTGTAACTCTAAAATTAAAAAGCAGTTTATCGGGATTAAATGTATTTAAAAAATCTACATCCTTTTTAGTTATATCAAGCAAAAACTCATCTTGCAAAATTATTTTTTCCGGAGCAAAAGACTGCAAATTCTTAAAATTATTCTGTTTTATCTGAGGATAAAAAATTGGAGAAATTGGCATAAAAAATCCTTTAATAAATTATTTGTTAAATTGTTTATTAAAATAAAGCTCCATCAGCATCCGAGGCTTTAGAAAAAGGTCCAGCCAAAATATCAGCACCAGAACGCTTTTTTCCCAAAAAGTCTGTATCAAAAGTAATTGGAGTTCCATCCGGATTTTCGTACTTTTCTTCAGGCTCAAATGCCATAGCAATATCATCCGTATGCATAAGCTTGCATTTTGAAGAAGTAAGGAAATCATAAAGATTTGTTTTCAAATAAATTTTTCCATCTTTTTCTTCAAAATCAATTTCTACTTTGTTTTTAGAATCGACAATTGCATCCGTTTCTTTTTTCATTGGTTTTGCACCGTTAAAATAAACGTTTCCACCAGCCCAAACAGGAAGTTTTGTATAATATCTGTCTGTTTTTACCGAACCCATTCCACAGTAACCATCAAATAATTTATCCCATTCTTCAAAAGTAGGATAATCATCATATTTGAAAGTTCCTGTTATGATATTTCCATCATCCCATTCGTTATCATTAATTTCATTGTCTTCCATTCCTTTTTTCAAAGCATCGCGCATTGGTTTTTGAATGAAAATATTATTATAAATTTTACAATCTCCATGCAAAATTGTCATAAATCCTGCAATTTCAGTTCGATGTGGAACATGGTAAGGAGTGTATCTTGGAGAACTCAAAGTAGCTGCACCATTATTAACACCTTTTCCAACAGCAACAAAAGAACCTGCAAAAATATTATGAACCATTGCAACACCCTGTGTAGCAAGTTTTACAGCTTTATCTGAAAGGAAAATATTGTTATCTATCAAAGTTGGACCATGAGAAACTTCAATGAACAAATCTTCTGCACAACCGCCCATACTTTCAGGATTCATATTATATTCTTTTGGCAAAACATTATTATAAAAAAGATTCTGAGTAACACGAGTTCCCTGTGCCTGCCAGTCAAGCCAGATTCCACGAGTACAATCATGAATGCGGTTACGGCGATAAATACAGTCAATTGCTGCATGCATTTTAATACCGCCAATTTCAGCTCCAGCAAGATTCTGCTTATTATTAATATGATGAATATGATTATCTTCAATAATAGAGAAAACTCCACCAAGATGACCAACGATTCCAGTCTGTCCACAATCATGAATATTACAACGACGAACAATATGAGAACCAATGTTTTCTTTTGTCCATCCTTCAATTTGTGCCTGACAGATACAATCTCTTTCTGTCTGAGTTCCATCTTTGTATTTCCATTTAAGCCATTTATTATCATTATTTGGCTGGCAATATTTTCCCAAAGAAATTCCTGAACATTTTGATTCATAAACTTCACAATCTTCAATAATCCAGCCTTTAGACCAGTGAGGACCAATCATTCCTTCCTGATAAGCAGTTGGTGGTGCCCATTGAGTAGCAGCCTTAGAAACAGTAAATCCACTCAAAGTGATATATCCATGACCTTCATCTGCCGGATAAAAACAATTTCTTCGTACAGTAATTTCTACATTTTCTTTATTTGGATCTTTTCCCTGAAAATTTGCATAAAAAACAGTTTCATCAGTTTTTTCATCCTGCTGACAACACCAAACATAAATTGAAAATTCATGATCCCAAGAAGGAACAAAAACCTTAGGATTTTTTACCTCGTCCAAAGTCTGAACTTCATACATAGATTTTTCATTCAAAAAAACATCGCCAGTATGAGCAATCATATATGCAATGAACCAGTCTCCGCTAACAAGAGTTTTATAAGGATTATATTCACCAAAAATTTTATTAGAAACTCTTGCTGTATAAACATTGCCTTCAACTTTTTTCCAGTCTTTTAATTCTTCTGCACCAGTAATATGAGCAGCCAAAGGTTTTTCTGAACGATAAACAATTCTTTTATCTTCAGTACCGCCTTTTTTAGGATTAACCCACTCTCTGTAAATTCCAGGGGCAACAATTACTTCATCACCAGGAACAGCACAGTCAGCAGCAGCTTGAATAGTTTTAAATGGAACTTCTTTAGAACCATTTCCTTCAGTTTTTGAGGCAGCGTTTACATAATAAATCATGATTTACTCCAAAATATATTTTTTTAAAAGTGTAATACAAAATCTTCAAAAATATATAATAAATCTCGTTAAAAATATTATCTAATATCTTCTATAACTTTTTCTGGAGGTACTTCAAGTTCTTCCGGATGAGTTAAAAAGTGCTCCATGCGTTTAAAAGCAATAGCATACTGACAACCAGAAGCAATACGCTCATCCAT
>CALAUH010000174.1 GCA_937892225.1 uncultured Treponema sp. | reverse complement strand
CCCAGTCAGGGAATTCTGTTAAACCAATAACCATACCGGAAGCGTGAAGACCTGTGTTTCTTTTACAACCTTCGAGTTTTTCAGCCAAATCAAATAATTTTTCGTAACGAGGGTCGTGTCTGTATTCTGCAAGCTGTCCACCGTCTGGAAATTTTTCGTTAGGCGGCTCAAAACAGTTTTTTAATTTGGTCTTAAGGTTTTCACTTACTTTTGATTTAAGCATGTTGACTTCGGAAAGTGGAATGCCCAAAGTTCGACCGACATCGGCAATTACGTTTTTTGGTTTTAAAGTACCAAATGTTACAATATGACCGACTTTTTTTTCTCCATACAAATCGCGTGTATGCTGGATGATATCTTGTCTAAAATCGAAGTCCATATCAACGTCGAAATCAGGCATAGATACACGTTCAGGATTTAAGAAACGTTCAAAAATAAGTCCGTATCTGAACGGATCAATATCTGTAATTCCAAGACAGTAGGCAACAAGAGAACCTGCTCCCGAACCTCGTCCCGGTCCAATCGGCATGTAAGGTTTAGGCCTATTATTTACATTATCCCAGGTTGATTTTGACCAGTTGATAAATTCCCATACAATAAGGAAGTAACCGCTGAATCCCATTCCAAGAATAATTCCCATTTCGTATTCGCATCGTTCACGGATTTCAGGAGTAATTTCTTTGTATCTTTTTAAAAGCCCTTCTTCTACAAGATGACGTAAATAATCATCCTGATTTTTTGTATAATCATCGTGAGTCTGGAATTCTTTAGGAAGTTCAAAACGTGGAAGTGTTCCTTTTAATTCAGGAGTAGAGTACAGATGAATTGTAAGATTACACATATTGGCAATTTTTACAGTATTTTCGTATGCATCAGGGCAGTCCGGGAAAAGAAGACGCATTTCATTTTCAGTTTTAAAATACCACTCGTGATGTTCACCACCCATTCCTGAAATGAATTGACCGTCCTGACCAATTTCCATATTTTTCTTAAAGCCGATGTTTCGTAAACATTCCTGAGCTTCCCAATCTTCTTTTTCTACATAGTGAATATCATTTGTAACAACTAGAGGAACATCAAGTTTTCTTGCAAGTGCAATTAATTTAGGATTAAGATTTTTCTGTTCTGGAAGTCCGTGATCCTGTAATTCAATATAATAGTGATCAGGTCCAAAAAGATTTTTGTATTTAAGTACAAGTTCTTCTGCTTCTTTGTCCATTCCTGCCATTAAAAGCTGTGGAAGTTCACCGGCAATACAGGCAGAACAACAGATTAATCCTTCGTGATATTTTTCAAGTAATTCCCAGTCAATTCGTGGTTTGTACCACATACCTTCTGTATAGGCTAAAGAAGAAAGCCAGCACATGTTCTGGTAACCTTTCTGGTTTTCACAAAGAAGAATCAGATGGAAATAACGGGCCTGTCGGTCACCGTCTTCTCCCTTGTGACTGTAAGGAACAGGATTTTTTTCAAAATGGCTTCCGTAAGAAACATAAAATTCCTCTCCAACAATAGGATTAATTCCGTTAACATGGCAGAGTTTTTCGAAATTTAAAGCACCAAACATATTACCGTGGTCGGTAAGGGCCAGAGCAGGCATATTAAGAGATTTTGCTTTTGCTACAAGTTTATCAAGCGTTGCACATGAATCAAGAAGAGAATAGTCTGAGTGTACATGCAAGTGTACAAAATTTGAAACTGGAGTTCCTTCCGGGGCTGCGGGGAATTCGTGATAATCTGCCATTTTTTATCCTTATTGATTTTTTTTCTGAGAGTGTTTTGTATTATATCATCATAAAGAGTTATTGTGAATTTAAAAGAGTTAAAAAAAAGACGGATTTTTATGGTTGGTAAAAATCCGTCATAAAGGAGGTCAATTATGAAAAACAAGTATCAGTTTCTATACTTAATCAACCATTTATATAGAAAGAGGTTACAAAATAATTGTTTTTTTTTATCATTATGTTATTATTCTGGAATGAAAAAGATTTTATTTGTTTGTCACGGAAATATCTGTCGTTCAGCAATGGCAGAGTTTGTAATGAAAGATTTAGTTCATAAGGTTGGTCGTGATAATGATTTTTTAATTGAATCAGCTGCTACAAGTACAGAAGAACTTGGAAATGATATGTATCCTCCTGCAAAAGCAAAATTGCGCGAAGTGGGGGTGCCTTTTACAAGACATTGTGCACGTCAGATTACACTGGAAGATTACAGAAAATATGATTTATTAATAGGAATGGATCAGGAAAATCTTTATTATATGAACAGAAGATGGAATAATGACCCGGAAGATAAAATCAGATTGTTGTTAGAATTTACAGGAAGTATAAGAGAAGTTGCAGATCCATGGTACACAGGCAATTTTGATAAAACATATCAGGATGTTCTGGATGGATGTACGGAAATTTTAAAACAATTTTAAAAAAATACGAAAATTAGGCTTTTAAATCTTTTTTAATTTTAAAATAAATTTTATATTTTGGATATATAAAAGAAAAAATAAAAAAGTGGAGTCTAATATGAATAAAAAGTATTTTTTATTAAATGTATTACTATTTCTTTTTGGGATGATTTTCGTAAGTTGTGAAGATACAGTTTACGGTTCGTCAATTGGTTCAAAATCTTCCAGTCAGGGTTATGAAGTTGGTGATGTTATATACACCGATGGAACAAGTGATTCTTTCTTAACCGATAAAGAGAAGATTCTTGCTAATAAAGATAAAGTCATTGCTCTTATTTTTAAATCAACTACAGAAAATGAAAAAGCATTAGGCTTAGGTTTAGATTTTTCTCTAACTGGTCTATCTTGGTGTGCAAAAAATACAAGTTATACAAATGAACGTGCAATTCCAACTACAATTTCTTATGAAAATAATAAAGTTGGAGACCATCGATATTCATGCGAAAATGTTTCTGGCAATGTAAGTGGTAAAGAAGCGTTGGAAAGAATTATGGCTCGTTTTTCTGGAAGTGAGTGGAAAGAAAAGGGACATAAATTAGAAGAACTTTATCCTTCTTTCCCTGCATTTGAATATTGCTATAATTATAAAAATTATTGTGACAGAATTGCTTATTCTCGTTTCCAGGACGGATGGTATTTACCAAGCTGTTATGAATTAAATTTAATCTGCAACTGGAATGATAAAATGGGATCAGAAACCATAACAAAAACAATTGCAGCAATTACAGATAATAATGATATTTATAAAATAGCTGAAGAATATATACTTTCATGTTCCCTTCCGTCTGATACTGAAGGAATCGTTGATTCGAATAAAAAAGTTTATCTTACAAATTTTTATACAGGTTTGATTATTTATGATTTTAGAACTGAGACAAAATATCCTGTATTGGCAATTCATGAATTTTAATAAAAAAAAATATATATAAAAGAGGAATTATTATGAAAAAGATTAAATTGTTTATTTTAGCATTGGCTGGATTTACTATGTTTTCTTGTGGAACATCAGTAACTTCGAAAAATTCAGGAAAAGAACCTGTCCAAGATGATTCTGAAGAAGAAAGCCAGCCGGGTCCAGATTGGAAGTATATTGGTAAAAAAGCTCCTGGTTCTTACAAAATTGGCGATGTTGTATATACAGACGGAAGCAGTGATAAATCTTCATCAACAGAAGCAATTAAAAATAATAAAGATAAAGCAATTGCAATTATTTTCAGAGCAAGCAGCGGTAGTAAAAAGGCACTTGGAATTGGTTTGGATTATACAAAAACTAACTGGATAACACAGATTCCGCACAAAGAAAGTCCTTTACCTTATCATGAAAGTGCCGGATATAAATTAACAGCTGATGATATGACTAATCTAAAGGCAATTTGTGCAGAAGATATAGGAGAAGCAGATGAGAATAATTATGAATGGGTTGGAGATGTAAAAGCATATAATCCTATTTATCAGGTAATACAGGGTGATGAATCTGGAAAAGATAACTTTCAGATTTTTATAGATATGTTAGATAAAGCCGGAAAAAATGATACAGGATTAAAAGCATCTAATGGAAACAATCCGATAAAACCAAGTGATTTACACTATAATGGAGATTATGCATATCCTGTATTCTGGTATGCATATCAGTATGCAGAAAAAAGAGAAACAAAACTTCTTAATACAGATTATGAAAATGACTGGTATGTTCCTTCTGCAATGGAAATGAAAGACTTTTTAGTTTATTTTAATAATAATAAAACTGTTTTTCAGAATTTAATGATAACTTTTACAGGTTCAGAATTTAATACAAATTATTTTTACTGGACATCGACTTTAGCTGATTCAAATTATATCTGGTTTGGTGATTTGAATAATACATATGTAAGTCGAACTAATAATAGAAATTCTGCTTCAATTTATACAACAAATGGAACAAGATATTATGCAGTTTTTGCAGTTCATGAATTTTAATTAGGTAATAAATACATTTTTTTTAGATTTTTTTACAATAAAACCTCAATTTATAAGGTATAATAAAATCATCTTATAAGTTGAGGTATTTTTATGGCAATTAAAAAACTTGGTTTTGGACTTATGCGTCTTCCTTATACTGAAAGCGAAGAATGGGGACATATTGATTTAGAAAAAACTAGAGAAATGATAGACGCATATATGGCAGAAGGTTTTTCTTATTTTGATACTGCATGGGTTTATCATGGTGGATTCAGTGAAAAAGTATTTGGTGAATTAGTTGCTAAACGTTATCCGCGCGAAAAATTTCAGGTTACTACAAAAATGCCTTTGTGGGGAATGAAAGAAAAATCTAAACTCCAGGAAATTTTTGATCAACAGCTGGAAAAATGTCATGTTGATTATTTTGATTATTATTTTTTACATGCTTTGAATAAAGATGTATGGCAGACAGCAGAAAATCTAGATGCTTTTAACTGGATGCAGGAAATGAAAAAAGAAGGAAAGATTTTACATCCAGGTTTTAGTTTCCATGATTCTGCCGAAGTTCTGGAACAGATTTTAACAGCACACCCTGAAGTAGAACTTGTTCAATTACAGATTAATTATATTGATTGGGAAAGCGAAGGTGTACAGGCTCGTAAATGTTTTGAAGTTTGTAAAAAGCATGGAATCACAGTAGCAATTATGGAACCTGTTCGTGGTGGTAGTCTTGCTAATATTGGTGACGATGCTAAAAAAATCTTTACAGACTTTAATCCAAAAGCAAGTGTTGCAAGCTGGGCAATCCGCTATTGCGCAAGTATGGATAATACTCTTATTGTATTAAGCGGTATGAGCAATATGGAACAGCTTAAAGATAATATGTCTTACATGAAAGATTTTGTTCCACTTTCTGATGATGAAAGAAAATGCATAGAAAAAGCGGCCGATATTATAAAATCAACAATCGTTATTTCATGTACAGGATGTCGTTATTGTATCGATGGTTGTCCACAAAATATCAATATCCCTCGTTATTTTGAACTTGTTAATGAAGCTAAACGATATGGAGTTGATTTGTTCAAATGGCATTACAATGAAACAAAGAAAAACGGTGGTTCTCCATCAGATTGTGCTGAATGCGGTGCCTGTATGGAACATTGTCCTCAAAAATTAAATATTGTTGATTTGCTAAAAGATGTAATCAAAACTTTTGAAGATTAAAGAATATATATTTTCATGAGTTTAAATTTTACAAAATTAATTTAATCGTTTAATATATAATTTATATTATTGATAACTTATAATTTAAAGGAGCTTATTATGAAAAAGAAACTTGTTTTTTTAGTAGGATTATTATTTTTAACAGTTGGATTAACATCTTGTGTAAAAAATCTTTTTCCTATTGAACTTCCGACAAATGAACCATGGGTTTATGAAAAAACAGATGGTGAATTTTTTTATGAAGTAAGAATTACCCTGGTAGATTTGAGGGAACTTAGTGAAAATACTGAACCTGCAATACTAGTATCAATGAGTGTAAAGAAAGGTGAAGAAGCTTTATTTGGTATGATTTCAGATGGTAAAAAATCGTTTAATACAATAACAGCGAAAGGTGTGGATGTATTAAAAGCTGCTCAGGATATTTCAACAAAAGAAAGTATTGTAAAGATAGTATTACAGAATGATGGTAAATCTATTAATTTTACTTTTGATGATAAAGATGATCCATCATTAAACAGATCATTTACTATGCAGCGAACTCAAGTTATAAAATTATAGTTTAAAGAATGTAAAAAAAATGTAATTCTAGAAATCAAAAGATAATTATTTATAATTATTGTCTATAATTCAATTTTTCACTAAAATAGCAATAACCTTTCATTAAAATAATGGAAGGTTATTATTTTATCTATAAGGTAAGAACAAATGGAAAATATTAAAGAAGTTCGTGTTCGTTATGCTCCATCTCCAACTGGAATGCAGCATATTGGTGGTGTTCGTACAGCACTTTTTAATTATTTGTATGCCCGCTCTAAGGGTGGAAAATTTATTCTTCGTTTGGAAGATACTGACCGTACTCGCTACGATGAAAAATATGTTCAGAATCTTTATGACACAATGGCCTGGCTTGGAATTGACTGGGATGAAGGTGGTTCTAAAGGCGGTGAATATGGTCCTTATGTTCAGTCAGAAAGATTTGAACTTTATAAAGAATATGCTCAAAAATTAATTGAAAATGGAGAAGCTTATTACTGTTTCTGTGATGCTGAACGTTTGGAACGCATTCGTGTTATGCAGACTCAGAATAAAATGGCTCCAGGTTATGATAGAAACTGTCGTCATTTAACTCCAGAAGAAGTAAAAGCAAATCTTGATGCAGGTAAACCTTATGTAATTCGTCTTAAGGTCCCAATGGAAGGAAAAACATTATTCCACGATCACATCCTTGGTGATATTGAATGGAAAAATGAAGATATTTCTCCAGATCCAGTTTTATTAAAATCAGACGGATTCCCAACATATCATCTTGCAAACATTGTAGATGACCACATGATGAAAATATCTCACGTTATGCGTGCTCAGGAATGGATTCCTTCAACTCCACTTCATGTTCAGATGTATAAATCATTTGGCTGGGAACATCCTGAATTCTGCCACTTGCCAATGGTAAATGGTTCTGATGGTAAAAAGCTTTCTAAACGTCACGGTTCTACATCTTTGAATGAATTCCGTGCCCGCGGATATTTACCAAAAGCAATTGTAAACTATGTTGCAATGCTCGGCTGTTCTTACGAAGAAGGAAAAGAATTTTATACTTTGGAAGAATTGGCTCAGAACTTTAAACTTGAACATTTGAATAAAGCACCTGCTGTATTCGACTATAAAAAACTTGAATATTACAAC
>CALAUH010000173.1 GCA_937892225.1 uncultured Treponema sp. | reverse complement strand
TCACGTCGTGAAGCTCTTGCAATGAGATGGATTATTGAAGCAGCTCGTTCAAGAAGCGGTCACGGTATGGCTGATACACTTGCTTCTGAACTTTTAGATGCATTTAATAACACAGGTACAGCTTACAAAAAACGTGAAGATGTTCATAAGATGGCAGAAGCTAACAAAGCTTTCGCACATTACAGATGGTAGTTTAATAAACTTACTGTTAAAAAGAGATGCTTGTTATTCAGGTATCTCTTTTTTTGTTTTTAAACTCATGTAGATTTTCTTGCTAAAAATAATATTATTTAATATAGTAATATATTAGGGTGTGGGAAAATGAAAAATCAAAAAATAAAATTTCCAATTAGTTTAAAACAAATTCTTTTATTTTCAAGTTTAATTATTTTTGTACTTGGAGTTTCAACTTTTCTAGTTTCATCTTTAATCAGAAGGGATGATAAAATTAAGGCAGAAGAAAACAATCATACTATTAATGGTAGAACTGCCACTACAATAGAAATCATTTTTGATAATGTAATAAATAACTCTTTTGTCTTTTTTGATTCAATAAGTAAAATTTCAGATAAAACAGATATTAATCAGCTTATAGATAATTATTTTAAATCAAATTCAAATGTTATTTTTATTTCAAGTTCAGATTTTGATTTACAGGTTAATCCTAGATATCAGGGAGATTATCTTCACATTTTTAAAAATTTGGTATCAGAAAATAAAAATTCAAAAGAAGTATCTTTTTATAATTCAACAGAAGTTTTACAGATTCCGTCAGTATTAATTTCATATAAGTATGGAAATAAAAATTCTTCAAAAACAGCTTATATCTGTTTACAGACAAGTTTTATTTCTGATTTGATGAGTACAGGTTCGAACAATACTTCGATTCTTGTTGATACAGATTGCAATATTCTTATAAATCCTGATTTTAGTGATAAGCGTAAAACTTATGAAAATTTAAAACCTTTAATAGCAAAAATCCAGTCTGAAAAAATTGATAATGTAATGAACCTTTTAAAAGAAGAAAATCTTTTTGTATCTGTTCATACAGTAAAAAATAATCTTTTTGCCGTAACGACTGTTTCAGAAAAATCTGTATATGAAGTAATAAATAGAACAACATTTAGGATTATTTTATTTTCTCTTGCTGTTTTATTTATTGCAATCATTATTATTAGAATATTCAGTAATAATATAACTAATCCAATTTCAGATTTAGTAACTGCTTCAAATCAAATTGAAAAAGGAAATTTTGAATTAGATATAAAACCAACTACTCGTGATGAAATCGGATTTTTAACATCATCATTTATTCAGATGAGTCATGGACTTAGTGAACGTGAAAAATTGATGACATCATTCAGTAAATTTACAAATAAAACAATTGCACAAAAAGCTGCTGACGGTAAACTTGATCTTGGTGGTGAAAGTAAAAATGTTACAATATTCTTTTCTGATATACGTTCATTTACAGCGATGTCAGAAAAAATGTCTCCATCAGAAACTGTAGATTTTTTAAATCATTATATGACATCTATGGTTGAATGTATAAATAAAACTGGTGGTATTGTAGATAAATATATTGGTGATGCAATTATGGCTGTTTGGGGTGCTCCAGATTCCAGCGGCAGTCCTGAACGAGATGCTTTGAATTCTGTAATTACAGCTTTATTAATGCGAGTCAGTCTTTTTAATTTTAATAAGGAACGTAAGGCAAAAGGATTGTCTCCTGTAAAAATTGGTTGCGGAATAAATTCCGGTGAAGTTGTTGCAGGTCAGATTGGTTCAACCGAGAGAATGGAATATACAGTTATTGGTGATGCAGTAAATCTGGCAAGTAGAACAGAAGCTTTGAATAAACCTTTTGCAACAGATATTCTTATTACAGAAAATACATATAAACTTATTAAAGAAAAAATTATTGTAGAAGAAATGCCAGGTGTTTATGTAAAAGGTAAAAAAGATCTGGTAAAAATGTATGCAGTAATAAATCTTGTTGGAAAAGAAAATCCAAAAACAATTCAGGATGTAAGAAAAATTATTGGTACAGAAGCACCGGATTTGTCAAAGGTAAATACAGATGATGAAGAAAAAAAATACAGTTTCCAGACTAAATAAAACTGATTACATTATTTTTATAAGTTGCATTATTCTCGCTGGTTTTATGTTGTTTTTATTTTATAAAGACATAAATGATTTTAGTATTAAGCAGAATGAATCACCGGTTGCAAAAATCAGCTTTAAAGAAAATCAGGTACAGAGAAAAATTATTGACAGAAATATTTGGGAAAAAATCACTCTTGCCACTTCTATTTATGATGGTGATACAATCAGAACAGCTTCTGGTTCAAAAGTTACTGCAGAATTTTCGGATGGAAATACTGATATTCAATTAAGTGAAAATTCAATGATTCAGATTTTCCAGAATAAGAAAAAAGATTCAATCAGTTTTTTAGATGGAGAAATTAATTTAAAAAATAAAACCGGTTCTAAAAGTGTAAAAGTTCAAACTGGAATAAAAGAGATTTCTGTTTTTGAAAATTCAGAAGTTGTAATGAGTGTACAAAAAAATAGTACAGACTTGAATTCTCAGGAAGCAGTTATAAATGTTATTAGTGGAGAAATAGATATTTCTAATATTCCGGAAATTGATAAATTAAAAAATGATAATAATCATCAGAGTGTAAAAGCCGGAGAAACTGCTTCTTTTAAGATTGTTGATTTTACTCAGGATATTGTTAAAGCAATAAAAGAAACTTCAAAAGAAAAAGAAAATAAAGATACTGTATTTGAACAGGAAATTAAAATCATTTCATGCATTAAGGAAGGAGAACAGGGGTCAAAGAAGATTGCAAATGCAGCTTTTTCATATTTAATGTATGATTATGCTAAAAAATTATATAATTATCAGACTTATATTAAAATTTCTGAATTGCTTTCATCTGATAAAATGATTCCTAAAGGTAGTGCAATTGAAGTTACTTTAAGCGGAATTCCAGATACATCTTTAGACAGTCTTGCTTTTCAAATATCAACTGGTGAAGAAAAATGGATTGAAGCAGAAGTTTTTAGATGGGAAGGATTTTCTGATATTAACAGTCTTAAAAAAGGTGAGTTTTTTGAAATTAAAAGAATTCTTGTTGTAAATTATGACATTGTTAATACAAGTAATTCTGATTTAGTTATTTCTTATATGCCTGAAATTCTTGATAAAGAGATTAGAGTTTCTGATTATAAAATTTCAGCTAAAGTTCTTACTTTAGATTCGGCCTCAAATATTACACCGATAAAATCAGGTTATTCTAAGACAATTAAAATCGGAGAAACTAAACTTTATAAAGAAAGTTCATATGGATTAGTAAATATAAATACAGAAAAATTGTTTGGTGATTTAGTTTCTATTAAAAAAGGAACTAAACTTAAATTTTCTATATCTGCGGTTCCTTCTGATAATATTGTCTGGTGTGAAACTAAATTATTTTATAATAGTATGGATGAAAACTATGTTAATTCTTTTCTTTCCAATGATAATGAAAAACCTGTAAATTTAATTTCAAAAGAAACAAGAAAGAATGTTGAATTTGAATATAGTCAAATTTATACAATAAAAAGGGATGTAGAATTGACTAATAATTCAATTTTTCAGATTTTGTTTGTCGGTTTTGGTAAAATCCCTGGAAGTTTAAAAAATGTAACTTTAACTGTTCAAATTCTTGAATAAACTGCAAAAAACTGCATTATTTTCATATATTTTTCATAAATTCGACTCAAACTCTTGAAACTATTTTATAAAAATTGTATAAATATAGAACCTGTCTATGTCTAAAAAGGCAGGTCATGGGTTCTTTGAGAGTCAAGCAGATTTTAATAATCTGGTATAGCCGTAAAGTTAATCGGAAACGATTTTCAGGTTTATACGGCCCTTTTGCTTTAAAATATTTTACCGTTGGTAAGATAAAATGATATGGTTTAAGGGTTTTTGACGGTCTGTAATAGACAAACTCGAAAATACCAAACCAGTTGTCAGCTAAAATGATAATGATCGGTGGTACCGGGTTAAGATGTTTCGAAAATATGGAACATCAGGATTTAATTATTAAATAATCTTCTTTTAATCCCTTACAAATCAATCATTGTCTCTAAAAATGCAAATATTGTGTCTGCGAATATAATTTATTCTTTGTAAAAGTGAAATTATATTCTGGCTTAAAGTGCAGCACATTTAAAATAAGAGTGCCAAAAATTAAGAGAATTATTTGGCAAGGAGAAAAAACATGGCAAAGGAGAAGTTCAACAGAACTAAACCTCACATGAACGTTGGTACTATTGGTCACGTAGACCATGGTAAGACTACACTTTCAGCTGCTATCACAACTTATTGTGGAAATAAGTTCGGTGATAAAGTCCTCAAGTATGATGAAATTGATAACGCTCCAGAAGAAAAGGAACGTGGTATTACAATCAATACTCGTCACTTGGAATATCAGTCAGAAAAGAGACACTATGCTCATATCGACTGTCCAGGACATGCTGACTATATTAAGAACATGATTACTGGTGCTGCTCAGATGGATGGTTCTATCCTCGTAGTATCTGCTCCAGATTCAGTTATGCCTCAGACACGTGAACACTT
>CALAUH010000172.1 GCA_937892225.1 uncultured Treponema sp. | reverse complement strand
CCTCCTCGTCTTAAAACGACTAATCCTTTGAATATGGAACAGGTTCCTCATCAATCATATCGTTGAATCTATCAAGTGATTCAATTACATAAATTTCTTCGTTCATTTTTTGCCTCCTTTTGCTTTTGAATCTACCTTATATGGTGATATTTCTCCTTCTGCAGCCATTTGAAAACTGTTATCAAGCTGATACTGGTTTCCATCTATTTCATCATTATTACTTTCCATTAATTCTTTTACTGAATGTTTTTCAACATAGTTAGTATTTTTTCTTCCCTTCTTTTCAGAATTATCACTGTCATCAACTTTCTTCCCCGCAATACTGACATTTCCATACTGACCGCTTGCTTCGATGATATCTCGCAGATAACGATTTATTGATTTGTTTAGTTGAGCAGCCCTCTTTTCTAATTCTTCTGCTTCTTCAATTGGAAGTGTAATTGTATAGCACTTAGTTTTTGCTCCTGTTGCTTTTCGTCCAGCTCCAGGTCTTGCTCCACCATTCTTTCCTGCCACTATCTCCTCCTTAATGTGATTTAATCATTGATTTTTTCACTTTCATTTATAATATACTTCCGTAATCTGAAATCGTCAAGGATTTTTTCACTTTTTTTTAGATTTTATTCTTTTTCTTCTTTTTTATTTTCTTTTTATACATCTTATATTTATTTTGTGTAATACTTGATATTTTTTTATGCATTTTGTATACTAAAAATGTAACAAACGAAATCGCCTGCCCAAAAGGTTGGTTTAGTTTGAAAGACAAAGAAGAGTTTGCACGACTCGACCCTGACAAATCGCATAAAATCTACTGGCTTACAGTTTTCAACTGGGCAGTACCTATAGCTCTTGTTATTACAGGGCTTATTATTACCACACAAAAGTTTGCACCTTTAATGAATTACGATCCTGATGTTGTTGGACATCCTGTATTCGTAACAAAAAACGGTTATCGATTTTACAATCCACTTGTATTCTTAGTTGGTATGTTGAAGTTTGCGTTTAATGACACTTATTCGTATTACTTCTTCCAGGCCATTCCCCCAACATTCATCTGCCTTGTTTCTGCAGTAATACTATTTGTTCTTACAAGTATTTTTGTAAACAGTCACCAGAAAAATCAGCACATACATGGAACTGCACGATTTGCTACTCGTAAAGATTTAAAAAATTACGGAATGCTCCAGCAGCATGGAATTGTTTGCGGTGAATTAGCAGAAGCCCGCGTTAATTACAAAATTGATGCTGAAAAAGCATCTTTAACTCTTCACTGTAAAAAACCTGCACCTTTAGTATGTCATTCTGGCAGAACAAACACTTTACTTATCGCTCCGACCCGCAGTGGAAAAGGAGTTTCCTGCATTATACCCAGTTTGCTAAATTATGGCGTTCCTTATGAAGAATACGATAGACGTCTTCACAAAAAAATAATTAAAGGAAGAGGTTCAATTGTTTGCTTTGATCCAAAGGGTGAAAACTGGGCTGCAACAGCTGGATATCGTTCTAAATTCAGCAGGGTTATTCCATTCAGACCATTGGATCCAGATAACAACACAGCTCATTATAATCCAATATGGGAAATTCCAGATTCCCCTAGCGAAGCTTTCAGCTGGGCAGACACAATTGGTGAAATATTCTTTGGTGGAGATTCTGCAAAAGCGGCGTCTGATGGAGCTACTCAGTACTTCAACAATACAGCACGTGATATCTTCTCTGGCGTTGTAATGCATGTTCGTTTCTGTAAAGACATTCCTTGGAAAGATAAAAACCTTGCAACTGTTCTTCATGTTTTTTCTCAAGCAACAAATGATGAAGAAAAGAATGAACCGAATGCAAATCAACAAGGCGACCCAGAAGAAACTGGTGGCCCTGGTGGAAAGATGCTCGATGATATGATTAATTCTGATCATGGTAATGAACAGATTCATCAGCTTATTGTTGAAGCTGCAAATAGAAGTAAAATCCAGACACCAAAAGAAAGAGCATCTACCTACTCTACTGTTTTTAGTAAGATTTCGCTCTTCCAGGATCCTTTACTTGCAAATGCAACTGCATATTCAGATTTCAGTGTTGATGATTTCATTACTTCAAAAAACGGAATTAGTTTATACCTGATTGTTCCATATAACCATATCAAACGTATCAGTCCTGTATTCAGAATGATTATCACCTTCATGATTAAGAAATTCTCTGCAGGTGAAACAAATGCAAATGAAGTAAAACTTAAGATTCCATGCCTCTTCCTGTTGGACGAGTTTCCCGTCTTAGGATACTTCCCTGATATCGCGTTAAACGCCGGAATTTTAGCGGGCTATGGGGTTACCTTCTTCATCGTCTGTCAGGCACTTAATCAGATTATAGATGTTTATGGAGAAAACCATCCTTTTTTGGATCACTGTAAAACAATCATTCTTTATGCACCTGGATCAATCAGAGATGCCAGAACCTTCAGTGAATCAATCGGAAACCGTTCTGTTTTATTAGATAACATTTCTGCAAGTGGAAATAAATATCAAGTTGGATTCAACAATATTTCACGAAGCAGTCAGGAAACAAGCACATCGCTTATAAATCCTGATGAACTTATGAAGTTGGAATTTTCAAGAGCCATCATTATGAATCAGGGAATGCCACCATATAAGGGGAAAAAAGTTGTTTATTACGAAGATCCTAGATTTAAGAATAAAGCATTTTTGAAGATTCCAGATTCTGAATGGATTATGAAACAAATAAAAAATCTGCCAAGCAATGGTAAAAATAAAAAACTGCTTACTGAAATCGTAAATGAAAAGAAAACAGAAACAAAAGCTTCTGAATCTGATAAAGATATTCTTTTTAAGACAGTTCCTGTTAAGCCTGCATCTATCCAACAGGCAATAGATGAAGTTGAAGCTATTGATGTAATAAGAGTTATTCCAGCAGATTTCGATGTATTTGCTGAAGATGGAGAGTAAGCATGGAAAATACAGAAAATGAAAAACTTGGCCGCATGGGCTCAACAGCGTCCGTTAGGTTCAAGCCACACACAGAATACTTGATTGGAATGAAACAACAAGAATTAGGAAAAAGCAGGTCTGACACAATCAGATTTATTGTGGACAGCTACTTTGATAAAGAAATTCAGGACCCGGAACTTATCTATGGTTCATTAAATGATACCAAACGAAGAGTTCAGGAACTTGAAAGTCGTCTTAATCTGATGATGGTAGTTTTACTTGAACAGACTAAGCGACAAATAAAAGTACTTCCGAACCGTCAATCTGTTCCAGATGACGTTGCAAAAATCGAATTTGATAGATTTATTGAATCGGTACAGCGTGAAATCAGAAACAGTGACAGAGGAAGTATTGAATCTATGGTGCTGGATATATACCAGCGCAGTGCAAATGGAGGTAATTAATTGGCTGCAATAGACGGGTTCCAACAGCAGGTTAAACAGGATAAATGGATCCGAAACCTGGAAGATGATATGAAACTGATCATCCCCTACATTGAAGACAAACGAGTTACTGATATTGCTATCGGCATTGGCGGAGAACTGATTGTTGAAGGTATGGGCATGGGTAAACTGTTCACTGGTATTTACTTCGATGATGCTACAACGACACGTATTATTTATGCTTCTGCCGCAGTACTGGGAGTTACTATCGATCCTGACAATCCTATCGTTGAAGGTGTTCTTCCTAACTGGAAAATCCGTATTGAAGGGATTCTTCCACCAAGAGCTACTGAAAATCCAATGTTTTTTATCCGTAGACCACCATCTACTGTCTTTAAGATGGAGAGTTATGTGGAAGGCGGACGAATGACACAAGAACAGTATGAACTCTTAGTAAAACATATCCAGAAAAGAAGTAACATCATCATTGGTGGAGAAACAGGTTCGGGTAAAACAACACTGCTCAATGCCATTATCGATAAAATGCGTGAGTTTACACCAGATGACCGCTTCTACATTGTAGAAGATGCTGGTGAAATTCAGTGCCACGCCCGTGACAGGGTAAACATCTGGGCCGCAGGTAAAGACACCTTAAAAGCAGTTGGAATTGCATTACGCTGTAATGTCTCAAGAATTATTTTTGGAGAACTGCGTTACGGAGATGTAACCAATGAGGTTCTGAAAGCTTGGAATACAGGACATACAGGAAACGCAAGTACAATTCATGCTGACAGTTGTCTTTCTATGGTATCTAGAATTAAAGATTTGCTTAGAGAAGTTATTCCCGGCGAATTGCCAGATGTAGCTCAGAGTGTTCAACTCTTAGTTCATCTAAAACCGACAAAAAATGGACCTATTGTAGACGAGATTTTAGAAACACGAAATTTGTAAAAAAGAACACATGAAAAAAATATTTTAATAGAAAAACCGTTAAAAAATGAGCCGCAAGGGTCATTTTAGGTTTTACAAACTTTACATCATAAGAGGAGTACTAAACATTATGAAATCTAATTTTTTTAAGTCTTTGAAAAAGACATTTTCTTCTAAGAAATTTTTGGCAGTAGCAGCTGTATTTGCACTTTGTATCGTTCCAACATTCGCTGCTGGAAGTGGAGAATCTATCGTAGAACTCGATAACTGGGCTGATAAAATCCTTGAACTCTTTCAGAGCTCATGGGTCAAAGCAATTCTTCTGGTTGCATTAATTGTTGAAGCAATTGGTATGGTTCTTGCAGGTCAGCAGGGCGGCGGAGGCCAGATGCTCAAAAAATTTGGTCCTTGGATTGTCGGTACAATCATATTACTTTCTGCAAGTTCTATTTGTTCTTATTTCCTTGGTGATTTGTCATTTGAAGTTGCTGTCGCACCAGTAATCAATAATTCAATTACCACATTATCTAATTTAGGAGTTGCGTAATACAGATTTACTCTGAAAGCGGTTCTTATAGAACCGTCTTTCTAAAAGGAGATTACACATGGAAGAACAATTAAGCGCAACTGGAATCATTTTAGAAGTATTAGGTGACCTCGAGCTACCAATTTTAAATCCACTTGTAAAAGCAGATTATGGATATGAAGTATTGCTCGAGTTACCTGCAGGCAGAAAACTGACAAAAGATATTCTGCAGAAAGATTTGGAAGACAAAGAACTTAGAGTTATCGATATCGATGTCTTTAGAGATAGAACTGGCCATTATGCCTGGATTATTGTAACTCCAAATAAACGGGAGGCACAAATTGGATGAAATCAGTGTTTATGATTATTCCACTCCAGTCCACAGAGTTTTGTTAGAACCAAACTTATTGCTAGGAATTGGAATTATGCCGGCTATGTTAATTCTGGTACTCACTATTGTATTGATGAATATAGTAAGTGTTTGGTGTGTAATAATTGGAGTTTTTTTGTATGTTGGAGCCAAAATGATTTGTAAGAATGATCCTTATGCTCTGACTGTAATTTTTGACAGGTTGTTAGCACCTGATATTTGGAGGGCAGATTGAAAATACCATTCTTAGATTTACAAAAATTCAAAGAACCACAGAATCAATTGAAGTATGTACTTCCCTGGAGTTTTATTATTCAACCTGGAGTCTGCCTCTTAAAAAACGGTGCTGTAATGGCAACTTATCAAGTCGAATATCCTGATTTGGAATCTTCATCAGCTCCAGAAATTGCAAGTATGGCTTCATTATTCAACAGAAGTGCTATGACTCTTGCACAGAATGAAGGCTGGGCTCTTTTCTTTGATGTTAAACGTTACAAAACAAAGGATTATCCCGCAGGAGAATTTTCTAACCTTACAGGTTGGTTGATTGACCAGAAACGTGCAGAAAATTATCACAAATACGGTGAACATTTTACTACCGAATATTACATTACTTTTGTTTACCAGCTTCCAAGCGATATAGATTCAAAAACAACAGGACTGTTCTATAAGAATAATCAAAAGTCCAAAAACAACAAACCAAAATCGCAGTTTGTGAAGCATGAAAACTTACCAAAGATTCAAAAAGAAGTTGAAAACTTCCTCGATGAATGTGAAAAAGTAATGGGTACTCTGGCAACAAAACTCTGGATTCATCGTCTCGATAATTCTGAACTATTTTCTTACATCAAAAGCTCGGTTTCATTAAATAATCAAAAACTTGTTTATCCCGATAACACATTCTTCTTTTTGGATAACTATCTTTGCGATATGGATGTACGTAACAGCCAGCCTTTGAAAATTGGCGAATACTATGTTCCTGTTATGGGAATTATGGATTTTCCAAACAAAACTTATCCAGCAATCTTTGACGGACTAAACCGTACAATGACAGAGTTCAGATGGACAACAAGATTCATTCCACTTTCTAAAGAGAAATCTGCAAAAGAAGCTGAAAAATATCAGAATCGCTTCTATTCAGCACGTAAATCTGGGATGACTTTGTTTACCGAAATGGCAATGAACGTTGAAATCGACAAAGAAAACAAAGGTGCACTTGAAATGGAAGCACAGGCTAGTGATATTCAAGGGGATATAGCACTTGGTGAATATGTTCTCGGTTATTACACCTCAAATCTTATGGTTTGGGATACAAAACTCGAACGTGCAAAAGAAAAGGCAAGAAAACTTCAGCAGGTTGTTCGTTCCTGCGGATTTTCTGTAAAAGAAGAGACATTTAACAACAGTCAGGCATGGCTTGGAATGATGCCAGGAAATGTATATGCAAACATTCGCCGCCCTCTCATTTCAACTAAGAACTTTTCAAATATCATTCCATTAAGTTCAGCCTGGCAGGGAATGTTATACAATGATTTTACAGAGGAAACCTGTGGAAGTGCAATTCCATTATGTACTTGTTCTACTTCTTACGGAACACCATTCTTTTTGAATTTGAATGTCCGTGATGTAGGACACACTTTCATATTTGGTCCGACAGGTGCTGGTAAATCTACCCTTCTCGCTTTACTTATGGCTTCGGCCACAAAATACAAAAATGCAAACATTATCTGTATTGATAAACAGCTTTCGAGTCGTGCATTTATGGTAGGTGGAGGTGGCATTTATGTTGAACCCGGAAAAGATGCAGTAGCATTCCAGCCATTAAGCGAATTGAAAGGTCCAGATGAATGTTCACAGGCTGAATACACTGAAAGTCTAATGTGGTGCCAGCAATTTATTGAAGGATTACTCAGTCAGCAGAACATCGAAACTACACCAGAAATGAGTAAGGTTATTTCGGAAACTCTTCGTCTTATTTCTCTTAAAGAAAAAGATAGAAGAACTCTTACTACATTCCAACAGTACGCAACCTATTCTGACCCCGAAAATGGTAGTAATACGATACGTATCGGTCTAGATCCATATTGTGCTGGAGGCCAGTTCGGTTCAATTTTTGATGCAGACGAAACAAACCTTCCACTTTCTAAACTTGTAACAATTGAAATGGGAAGTTTAATGCGTTTATCAGAAAAGGCCGTTGCCCCTGCCCTTATGTATATTTTCCGTTATCTTGAAAAACTTTGGAATGTACCTACAGGAGAAAAACAGCCACTTACTTTCTTATTCCTTGATGAAGCATGGCTTTACCTTCAGCATCCTATTTTTGCAGGATTCTTACAGGAATGGCTCAGAACTTTACGTAAGAAAAAAGTTTTCTGTATCTTTGCAACTCAGGAAGTAGCCGCTGCTGCAAAATCAAGTTTGAGCGATACAATCGCCCAGCAGTGTTTAACTAAAATCTATCTTGCAGACGAAAGTGCAACTTCACCTGGTCTTGTAGACAGTTACCGTTACTTTGGACTTACAGATTCTGAAATCATAGCTCTAAGTAATGCAACAATGAAACGGGATTATTATTTTAAGAATCCAAATGGATGCAGAATGTTCACGCTGGATTTAGATCCATTTCAGCTAGCATTAATTTCACCAGACCACGAAATGCTGGACAAAATTGAGGAAGAAAAAGGAAGAAATACGATGGAACCTCTAGCCTTTGAAATCCTGGAGGCCACAAAGCAGAAAATGGAAGATTTAGGACGGGATTCCAGTTGTCTTGAATATGGAAAATATAAAAAGATGCTGGAATTATAATTATCAATTTTTTGTGAATTAAAGTTCTAATTGACTTTAGTTCACATCATTTTAGGAATTACAAACATGAGGAGTACTTTATATGAAACTAAGAAAAACATTAATTACAATTATCTTCGCAAGCATGATAACCGTAAGCAACGTAAGTGCAACAGGTTACCCCGTATTCGATATTTCAGGTTGGCTTACAGCAATCGACCAATTATACAGCCAGTACGATATGGTAATGAACACAATTACACAAATCGAAAACCAGTATCAGCAGATTCAACAGGCTGTAGAAAGAGCAAAATCAATTGACTGGGAAAACATCAGTTTTGATGGTGATTGGGATATTCGTAATGACATTAAAGATGCTAACAAACGAGTTAACAGTCTTATTACTCAAGCACGACAAATTAAAAGCACCTTAACTACACCAAACATTGATTGTGGAAATGGCCGCTATTCTCTGGCAGACCTTTGTGGAATGGGAAGCCCAGAACATAACTTTTTTTCAGCATGTAAAGATGTCCAAACTTACATGACTGACAGTATGAAATATTCAATCGATGCAATACAGGGAAACCTTACAGAAAAAGAAAAAATGCTTATCTGGAGAAAGTACGGTATAAGCCCAAAAAACTATCTTTTTGTTCAGCAGTCTGTAGCTCAGGTGAAAACACAAGCCTCTAAAATAATGGCAAAGGCTACAGATGAGGCAGTTCAATTACAGAGAGAAGAAAAAATAGCTAAGACAAATGCTATTATTCAGGCCGCTTATGCACAGACAGATTCAAATGGAAATATGACAGAAGCAGCAGCTAATGAAGCAAGTTTGTATTTAAGCCAGCAGGTTGTTGATGGACTTATGACATTAGAAGAAGCTATGAATGAAATGGCAAGTCTTAGTGCTGCACGAATGATCAATGAAGAAAACGAAAAACAGGCAGAAGCAGACGAAATGGCTGCAGAACAACAGAAACAGGAAGCTTTTGATTATAAAGTTCCAGATTCATTTAGAAAGTAAGGAGGAAATCTATGGAGCATGCAGTTACAGGCTGGATAGATGTTCCTGTTGTTCAGGCAATTGAATATTTTTCTGGAGTATTAGCTCAATTCTATAAATGGGGTACTCATTATGCAGTTGCAATTGGTACAGTAGGACTTTGCTGGTCAGCATTTAAACTTGCTAACAGTCGTTTTACAGTCAGAGATTTCTGGTGGGATACTCTTTATAAGTGGCTAAGTTTCATTCTATTCATGTC
>CALAUH010000171.1 GCA_937892225.1 uncultured Treponema sp. | reverse complement strand
TAATGTATAATAAATTTTAAGACGAAAATTGAATTACAAGAATGTCATGTTATAATTAAAAAGGTGGTTAAATTAATAAATAAAATGGTTGAAAACCCAAGTAGTCTTTGGCACGAAGATCTTGAAAAAAGATTAAATGCATTAAGAGAAGACAGACGTGAAGAAATAGAAAATATCTGGTCTCAAATAAAAATAGAAACACCTGTAATACATCAGGTGATTTCTCAGGATGAAATGGATAATCTTCTTGCAAAATTTCATCTAAAAAAATCAGAAGATAAAATAGAAGAAAATACTTTTGATGTAAAGAAAATAAAACAAATACAAAAAATAAAGGAAATAAAGAAAAATTCTGTAAACATTTATGGGAAAATGTTCCAAAAATAAAGGGCGGAAAATATAAATATTGGAGTAATGAGAATAATAACGGTGATGCTTGTGTTTTAAAAAAAGGTAAAATAACAACAAGTGCTTATTCTTATGAGAGTAAAATTTGTTTTTTAATTGCACCTGAAAAATACAAATTGATAAATGATAGTATAAATCGTGAAAATATGAAAACTCTACTCAAAACAGATGAAGATTATACTTATGAAGAATTTGACAATAATATTGATAAATGCTTAGAAGAAATGGATAGTAATTATAAAGAAGGAACAACAGATCCAGAATACTATTTTAAGGCAGATTATCAACTTTGGTCGGGAAAAGCTATAAACAATAAATAACCCTTGTCACTATACTCCCAAAGGAGTATACTTAAATCATGGTAAAGAAAATCTATCATGGTTCAAAATCTCTTATTGAAAAACCTGTTTTTGGGCAGGGAAAAATCAGAAATGATTATGGGCTGGGATTTTATTGTACAGAAGAAATTTCTCTTGCAAAAGAATGGGCTGTTTCAAAAGATTCAAATGGGTTTGCAAATTGTTATATGATTGAAACAGAAGGTTTGACTTGTCTGGATTTAAATTCTGCGGATTACACTATTTTACATTGGCTTTCTGTGCTACTTGAAAACCGTATTTTTGATATCAATTCGGCATTGGCACAGGAAGCTAAAGATTATTTTCTTAAAAACTTTTCTGTTCCCTTCAATGATTATGATATTATTACCGGTTACCGTGCAGATGACAGTTATTTTTCTTTTGCACAGGATTTTATAAATGGCACAATTTCTGTTCGTCAGCTTGGAAATGCCATGCATCTTGGAAAACTTGGAACTCAATTTGTTTTAAAAAGCAAAAAAGCTTTTGATGCTGTTAAATTTACTGGCTATGAAATGGCAGATTCTTCTGAATGGTTTGCAAAAAAGGAAATAAGAGATAGAACTGCTCGTCGTCAATATCTTGATGTTGAAAAAAATAAACGAAAGAAAGGTGATTTGTATATTATTCAAATTTTAGATGAGGAAATAAAAGCTGATGATCCACGCTTACGATAAAAATTATCTTTTCAGAGCACAAACTTTACTTGCGGTGATGTTTGATTTTGCTGTTTATGATTTAAATTTTTCTCTTGAAGATTTTTATAATCGCTTTTTACTTTCAGATTTATCTCATAAATTTGAAAGAGGTGAAACTTCAGTTCTGGCTGGAATGTCAGGGGTAGAACTTGTTCTTGAAATTATAAAAGATGATTCAAAAGCTGACAGATATAGGCCTGTTGCAGATAGAAGTCCTGAATATTGGACAGGCTGGGCTTTAGCGTATTTTCAATGGGAAACAAATTTAACGTTTGAGGAAATACAAAAACTTATTCCAGTTTCAGAAATTCTTTCAATGTATAATCCTTATCACGAGATGGATATTTCTCAATTTTGTGAACACATGAAAGAGCTTTATGAAAGTCGGAAAAGCAATTCAAATTTAAAAAGCTTACGTATAAAATCAGGTTTATCGCAAAGTGAACTTTCAAAAATTACATCAGTCCCATTAAGAACAATTCAACAGTATGAACAGAAACAAAAAAGCATAAACGCTGCAAAAACAGAAACTGTAATAATGCTCGCAAAAGCCCTGGATTGTCCTGTAGAAAAATTGATGGAAATTTAAAAACAGTATAATACTATACAAATATCTAGAAAGATTTTTTCAAATTTTTCAAAATTCGCAAAAATTTTTAGTAAGTTTTGGCACTCCGTTAACTATATTGTTTAACACTCAAAACACCATAGGAGGCCAAAATGAGAAACTATTACGATCAAATTACAAACTTACCAGTTCTTTCAAGAGAAGAAGAAAAATCTTTATTCGAAAAAGCTGCACAGGGCGACAAACTTTCGCAGGATAAAATCATCAATTCAAACATTAAATTTGTAATTAAAGTTGCAAACAAATACAAAAATTATGGACTTCCACTTGAAGATATTATTCAGGATGGAATTGAAGGACTTGTTATTGCATTTCAGAAATTTGATTATACAAAAAGCACAAAGTTTATTACTTATGCAGTTTGGTGGATAAGACAGTCAATTCAGAAAGCTTTGTATGAATCTGCTAAAGCTGTGCGTATTCCAGAACATCGTTCAGATTTGTTTTTTGATTCAAAATATTGTTCATATAGTTTGGATGCCGCAATGGATTATGAAAATGCCAAAGAATCTTACATCAATAATCTTGATGATGATTATAATTCAAACTTTGACGAAAGAATCTGTGAACAGGATTTGCTCAATCATCTTATGAATGGAATTGATAATCTTCCAGATTATGAACGTTATGTTTTAAATGAATATTATGGCCTTTCGAATAATGATGCAAAACCTTACCGCCAGATTGCCCGCGAAATGAACTGTTCTCATGAAACAATCCGTACTTATGAAAAAAGAGCAATTTCAAAATTAAGAAAAATTGTGTAAATAAAATCCACTTACACAGATTGATAATTTTTATAGGAGAGGAGGTCGAATTATGGAACGAATAAAATCATTTTTCAAAATTCTTAAAGGTACACTTTTTATCTTTATTGCGTTGTGTATACTCAACTTTTTTATGGTTAC
>CALAUH010000170.1 GCA_937892225.1 uncultured Treponema sp. | reverse complement strand
CCAAATCTGCCTGATCTTTATCAAATGAATATGCATCCATCATTGTAAATTCACGGCCGCGCATTACACCGTAACGTGGACGGATTTCATCACGATATTTTGTATTAATCTGATATAAAGTTACTGGTAACTGTTTATATGATGAAAGATTTTCTCTTACTAAAGCTGTAAATGCTTCTTCGGCAGTTGGTGAAACAACCATATCCTGTCCGCCACGATTCTGTGGTTTAAGCATTTCTGGACCCATTTTTTCCCAACGTCCAGATTCTTTCCAAATTTCACCGGGCTGAATTACAGTAGGCTTCATTTCGAGCATGCCGGCTTTGTCTAATTCCTGGCGGATAATATTTTCTACTTTACGGAATGCCTTAAGTCCCATTGGCATATATGAATAAAGTCCGTTTCCAAGTTTACGAATGAGTCCAGCACGCATCATGAGCTGATGGCTGGAAATAACTGCGTCATTTGGAGCTTCGCGCAGTGTTGAAATAATAAATTTTGATGCTTTCATAATAAATTATTATAATGAAATTCAATATGATTGAAAAGATAAACGCCGCGCTGGTTGAGTCTGTTGAAATTATCTAATATTTTTTTAGTTAATTTTCCAGTGTTTATTTGAATCCTGGTAGAATCGTTTCGCGTTTACTTCGAGTAATCGTCCGTCATCACCAGACATTTTAATCATATTTGTAAGAGGATTTACTTCTGTAATACGGAAATTTGTTCCATCATAGAAAACATGGATACCTTCATTTGGAAGATTTTTTCTTGCTTCGTTATACCAGTCAAATTCATAAGAAAGACAGCAGAGTAAACGTCCGCATTGTCCTGAAATTTTCATTGAATTTAAAGAAAGATTCTGATCTTTTGCCATTCTGATAGAAACTGGTTTTAATTTATCTGAAACACCATGACAACAGAAAGGTCGTCCACAAACGCCTAAGCCACCAGTGATTCTACTTTCATCTCTAACTCCAATCTGGCGCAGTTCGATACGCATTTTAAAAACTGAAACTAAATCTTTTACAAGTTCACGGAAGTCTACACGATTGTCTGAACTGAAAAAGAAAAGAGCTTTCTGTTCTTCAAAAAGAAAGTGTGTATCAACAAGTTTCATATCAAGTTTATGAGCAGCAACTTTTTCTTTAAAAACTTTGTAGGCTTCTTTTTCTTTAATTTTCAAGTCTTCGAGTTTTTTAAGATCTTCTTCTGTTGCTTTTCTTTCAACTGTAACAATATCAGATTGTTTTATTCCAATAGGTTTTTTTGATTCACCTAAAACTAAAGCCATATCTTTACCATAGCGTGTTGGTGTAATAACATAATCGCCAGGTTGTAAAATCAGATTGTTATTAGTTTTTGCATATAAAGTTTCGCAAGAATATTCGAGCTTAATATGATAAAGAGTAAAATTAATTTCAAGAGTTTCGGTTATTTCAACTCTTTCTTCATTATCTTCTAAGCTAGAAAGATTTTCGTTTAAATCGTCTATGTCACTTTCAAAAATATCGCTCATAATTTCCCTTTCCATTAAGTATATCGGTTAAGATTGCATTAAATCAATAATTAATCCCTTAATTTCATTTACTTGTTCTAATAATTTTAAATTATTTATCTGATTGCTTAAGGTTGCCCTTGTCATTTCATCTAATTTTGTATTGATTAGTTCAATTTGTACTCTTGGATCTTTCTTATGTGGTGGAAGCTGGTAGTTAGAAAAAAGTCCTGTTGATGTTACCATTCTGTTTCGTTGTTTTGCTGTAATTACAAAATTCTGTTGAATTACAAAATGAATGAACTGTTGAACTTTTGATTTGAATTCTTTTATGTTTTCGCCTGTTGGTGAATTAGAAAGTGCATCTCCTGCAATATCTACGGCATCTTTTAAGAAGATTGCAGCTTCTTCAACAGACATATTTCTAATTTCTGCTGGAAGATTTATTGTAGAAGGTTCAACGTTGTTTTCTTCTTTTGTTTTAAAAATATCTTTGAAAGATACTTTTTTTTCTTTAGAAATTTTTTCTTTTTGATTATTGCGTATTACTTCAGAAGATGCGTTTTGAATTCCAGAGTAATAATTAGAAGCTCCAAGTGCATTTATATCGCTCATTAAAGAATAACCTTTTCTTTTATCGCCTTAGACTGAAGATATTTTTCTGATTCTGAATTATAGATTTCTGTATCTTTAATAGAAATACAATGACCATGAAAAATAGCATTATCTTCAATCTGAATTTTTGGAGAAATAATATCACCGATAACAATTGATTCAGATAAAATTTTTATACTTTCGTTTGCATTAACATCACCAAGAATAATTCCACCAGTAATTAAAATACCTTTACCTTTGATGTTACCTTTTATTCTTGCATTTTCACCAATAATGATGTTTCCGTCTGTTTCAATATTACCATTTATATCACCATCTATTCGTACAAAACCATTAATGTGAATATCACCAGAGATAGCAGTTCCATTTCCGATTATTGTATTAATAGAAATATCATCAAATATATTTGCCATAAAAACCTATTTTGCTAATTTAACATTAACATATTTTGCAGGATCTACTACATCAGAACCAATATGAACTTCATAATGTAAATGTGGACCTGTTGTAAGACCAGTGTTTCCACAATTACCGATAACATAACTCTAAAAGAACTTAAGTGAGCATATCTTGTATAAAATCCATGATTATGTTTAAGAATGATATAGTTACCATATCCACTGTCGTATCCAACTGTTACAACCTGACCTGAAGCTGCAGCTAAAACTGGATCTCCACTGCGATATGTAGAAAAGTCAATTCCTTTATGAATATACCAGTTACCTTTTGTAGGATGGATATTTGGACCGAAGTTCATAGAAACGTGTAAATTAGGACCAATTAAAGGACAGATACTTGGTATTTCTGTAAAGAGTGACTGCTGTGTTTTGAGCATTTTACCAATCTGTTCAATTGGTTCAATGGCATCTTCAAGATAAGATGTTAATTCCTGAATATCCTGGATTTCTCTTGAAGAACCAGTTGTTATTTCTTTTGTACTGAATAAAGAAGAAAGGTCTGAATTAGAAACTTGTGAGTCAGAATTGTTTGACTGCTGATTAATTCCTAATAAAGAAAGACTCTGTGATAAAGTTACCTGGAATCTTTTAGCTGCCTGGAAAAGGTTAGCGTTTTCATCACGTAACTGATCAAGACTGGCAAGAGCTTCTCTATTCTGTGTTTCCAGAGATTCAATTGTTGAATTAGAAGAAATTGCCTTAGAATTAAAATAGAAGAAAGAAAAACAAATTCCTATTGTTAAAAAAACAGTTAAAAATAATGCAAACACGTTAGTTTGAAAATTAATAACGTGACTTTTTGAATGAGGAACAATCATGATTGTAAGTTTATTATCTAAAAATTTGAAAAGCCTTAAGAATAAATTTCCAATCTTCTTAAAAAGAGATCCAATTCCTTTAGATACATTATTAGCGAAACGCTTTTCAAACTTTTTAACTGTTTTTTGTGTTCTAGACAATTTTAGCTCCAAAAAACTCCGATTTTACGGATTTTGACAGTATAACATGTTAACTTCTTTATTGTCAAATAACTTCCTATATTAATATAATCATTAAAATTGAAAACAATTTGACGTTAAAGCAAACCTATGTTATCATTATCGGCAGAAACATTCGTTTTAATAACTCATCTTTAGGAAGAAAGCCATGAAGTTTTTTGATACTCATGCCCACATCGGGTTAATTTATGATGATAATATTGAACAATTGCGTGTAATTCAGCAGGCTAAACAAGCTGGAGTTAGTCGAATTGTTAGTATAAATAATAGTTTATTGGATTTTCCAAGAGTTTATAATAACTTGAAATCAATGTCAGGTGTTTATCATGCTGTTGGTATAGCTCCTTCTGAAGTTACAAATCCGGGACCAGATTGGATTAATAATATAGAAAAATATCTTGAATTACCAAATGTTATTGCAGTTGGTGAAACCGGACTTGATTATTTTAAACAGTTCGGAGATAAACGTTCACAGATAGAACTTTTTATTACTCAACTAGAAATAGCTCAGAAACATAATTTGCCTGTAATTATTCATAATAGAGATGCAGGAAAAGATGTTTATGATGTATTAACTGAACGTCTTCCAGATGCAGGTGCAATTTTGCATTGTTATTCAGAAGATGCTGAATATGCAAAAAAATGTCTTGATAAAAATATCTGGTTTAGTTTTGCTGGTAATTTAACTTATAGAAATGCAAGAAATCTTCATGATACAGTAATGAGTATTCCTGTAGAACGAATTTTGATTGAAACAGAAAGTCCTTTTATGATTCCAGCAGAATTCAGAGAAAAGAAAAGAACAATGCCGGCTTATTTACCTTCTACAGCAAGATTTTTGGCAGAAATGCTCGAAATGGATTTAGAAGAATTAAGCGAAATTCTTTGGAAAAACAGTTGCAAGGCATTTAATTTGCCAGAATAAAAAATGCCAGACTTATATCATCCGGTAAAAATTGGAAATGTAGAATTAAAAGGTAATCTCTTTTTAGCACCAGTTGCAGGTTATAGTGACAGTGCGTTCCGTTCAGTTTGTATTGAAAACGGTGCCTGTTTTACTTATACAGAAATGGTAAGTGCAGAAGCATTGGTTAGAAATAATCTTAAAACTGAAATTCTAATGAAACGTGCATATAACGAAAAAGCTTACGCAGTTCAGATTTTTGGTGGTGAAAAAAATATAATGGCTGAAGCTGCAAAAATTGTTCTGGATAAAACTCATTGTGAAGTAATAGATATAAACTGCGGATGTCCTGTACCTAAAATTGTAAAAAGCGGGGCGGGTTCAGTTTTAACAAAAGAACCTGAAAAATTATATTCAATAGTAAAAGAAGTCGTTCAGGCAGCCGGTGGAAAGTCGGGTATTCCAGTAACTGTTAAAATCAGATCTGGTTGGGATAAACCTCATCTTACCTGGAAAGAAGCAGCTCAGGCGGCATTAGATGCTGGAGTTAGTGCAATTACAATTCATCCAAGAACACGTGCACAGGGATACGAAGGTCATTCAGACTGGAATATAATGAAAGAATTAGTTCAATACGTTAATGGCAGAGTTCCTGTTTTTGGTAGTGGTGATTTATTTAAACCAGAAGATGCAAAAAAAATGATAGAAGAAACTGGAGCAGATGGTGTTATGTTTGCTCGTGGTGCAATGGGTAATCCATTTATATTTAAAGATGCTACTTCATTGTTAATAAACGGTAGTTATGAACCAGTTCCTTCAAAAATCAGAATACAGACAGGTTTTGCAGAATTAGAGCGGCTTGTAGAAGAAACAAACGAGCAGCATGCATGTCTTGAAATGCGAAAGAGATTTTCAGCTTATTCAAAAGGAATTCAAAATGGAGCTGCTTTAAGGGCACAGATTGTTCATGCAGCAACAGTTCAAGATTATCATCAGATTTTTGACAGTGTATTAAATGAGATGATATAAAAAAATCGACAAATACTACTTCTTCTGTTAAAATAAATTAATTAAGTAATATATGGGTATTTTACAGGCTTTATCAGAAATTTTTGAATCAATATTTAAAAGATCCTCTCCAGAAGTACAAAAGAAAATGCTTCTTAAAAGATTAGATTCTGAAATTAAATCTTTTACGCCATTATTATGTATGGAAGGAAAACTTCAGCCGAATTTTGCAGAAGCAATTTATACCCTTTATAAACAGACTAAACCTTTAGATGATTTATTCACTGCAACTGTCAGTGTAATAGATATTTCCCGTCAGCATAGATTTGAATCACAATTAATGTTTACAGCTTTTTCTCCAGACAGTCAGGAAATTTTTGAATCATTAAGTTATGAAAACAGAAAACAGGAAGTTTTGGAAAATATAGATTCACCTGAAAAAGTATATAGAAATCAAAGAAAAAATGTTGAGATTATTTTAAATGATTTAACATCTAACAGTTTTGTTCAGATGGATAAAGATATTCTGGATTTAAGGCATTTTGTAGAATTCTGCCGATACAGTTTTGTTCCATTTTTACAGATTTTTGATATGAACTTTGTTCCAGCTGATTTTCTGTATAAACCGACATATGGAGTTGTTTCTGTATCAAAAGCAATAAACTTACTGGAAGATTTATATTATCAGACAGCCGGATTAAAAATCACAACAGTTCTTGCAGACGAAATTTTAGCTTTGGCTCAATTAAGAAAAGGCAGCCCTTTGGAAAATGTTGAAATCAACAATTATATGAGCAATCTTAAAAAAATTAATTTTGTACTTTCCAAAGTTTTATCTGCAGATAAATTACGAAGTTTGATTTGTTATGCAAAAGAAGATGGTGCTTATGAACCAAAAATTGCAGAATATAAAGGTTCTCCTCGTCAGGAATTTGCATCATACATAAAAACTGAATTTGAAACAAATGAACAGAGAATTAAATCAGAAATACAGGATGAACAAATCAGCAGTGAAGTAAATGCTTTGTTTAAAAATGTATCTTTAGACTTAATTTTTGGTTATAATAACGAGTTAAATGCACTTTTACAAAAAAATACTACTTTTTCTTTTAAATGGGTAAAACCTTTTAGAGTGTTAAAGACATTTTTAAGAGTGTATGTTAGTGAAGGGATAAAAAGTCTTTTAAATGATATAGTCATTGAAGGATTTTTTAGCAGTCCGAATTATAAAACAACTTTTTCAGGAACGGTATATTCTGTAATAAATGCAGAATCACAGATTGTTGAATTTGAAGAATCTTTTGGTTCAGACAAACGAAACAGTGTTGCAGTTATGCAGGGATATATACAGGATAGCCATAAGGATAAGGATTTTAGCAGAAGACTTGAGAAAATGGTAATAAGTGCAAATCAGGAAGCACATGAATTGATGCAGACAATCTGTACGGCATTAAATTCTCTTTATCATGAAGTAACTGAACTTATTGCTGATTCAAAAAAGCCTTCAAGTGAAATAATTTCGAATCTTAAATTATTGATGTTATCTTCCCGAAATAAAGATAATTCGAATCTTTTAGAGGAACAGATACCTAATTGGTCGATTTTTTTTGATATTATGCGAAATTATGTTATTATTAATAGTGGAAATGGTGAAGTATAAAAAATGGCAACAAAGAAAAGAAAGAATGTGAATAATCACGAAATGGAAATAGAAAGAATGCCTCAAGATCCGACTTTACAGTCAGAAAAAAGAATTTATGATCTTGAACAGCTTCTTGATATTGCAAAATCATTTTGTTCGACACTTGATGTTAATACACTTCTTGAATCTATTGTATATATCTGTATGGCACAAATGCATGTACTTGGTGCAGAAATTTTTGTGCGTGATTTAATTGAAGATGAATCATTTATTCTGGAAACTTCAAAATCACTTGAACAGGATGCAGAAAAACTTACTATTCCTGTAGATTCTCCTATAGTTTCTTCTCTTTTATCTTTACAAAGGCCTGTAACATTTCAGGAATTAAAATCAGAAGTTAAAGATGTAAAAAAACTTGAAGTAATAGAAACATTTAATCCTTCGTTAATTGTTCCATTAATTCAGAAAAATCATATTAATGGAATTCTTATTTTGCAGGAAAGAATCGCTATAGATGATGATACAGCATATACTGAATATGAACAGAGTCAGATAATGTCTATTGCATCTTTAGCGTCTGTTGCTATTAATAATGCGAATTTACTTGAGCTTTCTTCTACAGATAAAATGACACATTTAAAATTAAAGTATTATTTCTTTAACTTGTTGTCTGCTGC
The DNA here is from genome assembly GCA_937892225.1 of uncultured Treponema sp. Lineage (GTDB taxonomy): Bacteria > Spirochaetota > Spirochaetia > Treponematales > Treponemataceae > Treponema_D. Next base: position 30,231 of record CALAUH010000170.1, on the reverse strand, counting down.
TTTAGATAATGCTTATAGTAAAAAAGAAAAAATTTCTGTCTTAATGTTTGATATAGACTTTTTTAAGAAGTTTAATGATACTTACGGACATGAATGTGGTGATTTTGTATTAATCTCAGTTGCAGATATAATCAGAAAAAATTTACGTGATTCAGATGTTGCCAGTCGTTATGGTGGAGAAGAATTTACTGTATTATTAAATGATACAGATAAAGAAGAAGCAATGCTTGTTGCAGATAGAATTCGTACTTCTATTGATGAATTTGATTTTGTTTATAAAGAACAGCATTTGCACGTAACAATTTCGGTTGGTGTTTCAGTTTGTGATACAGAGAAAAATCGTGTTAAATCACCAAATGAATTTGTTAATCAGGCAGATAAAGCTTTGTATAAATCTAAAAATAACGGCAGAAACTGCGTAACTTGTTTTAATCCAAATGAAAAATAATATATTACGTCGCCCTTTTAAATACACATATTTTAATGCAACAATAATTATTGTTATCATAAATATTGCTGTTTATTTTTTAACTATGCTCTTTCCTTATTTTGGAAACATTTTAGGTTTAATTCCAGTTTATGTGATTGTAAAACATGCATACTGGCAGTTTATAACATACATGTTTGTTCATGGTGGATTTTTTCACATCTTTTTTAATATGCTCTGTTTGTTTATGTTTGGAACGCAGCTGGAAAGAGTAATCGGTTCAAAAGAATTCCTTCTTTTATATTTTTCGTGTGGAATTTTTTCTGGAATTTTATCTTTTTTGGTTTATTGTGTAACCGGAAGTTATTACGTGTGTTTAGTTGGTGCAAGCGGTGCAATTTATTCATTGATGTTTGTCTTTGCTGTTGTATATCCGCGTTCCGTAATTTCTTTCTGGGGAATTATTCCAATGCCGGCTCCAATTGCGGTGTTGGTTTTTGCGGTTATAGAAATAGTAAGTCAATTCATTGGTCAAAATAATGTTGCACATTTAACACATTTGTTCGGATTTGTTACAGCATGGCTTTATTTACTAATTAGAATGGGAATTAATCCGATAAAAGTATGGAAAAACAATTTTCGTTAAATGAAGAACAGAGCTTTAATTTTATTATTTTTTACATTGGGATTGAGTTTATATGCTCAAAACCTGTCTGTAGAAAAACATATTAGATTTCCTCTTTGGGCAAATGTTGATGCTTATCCAGAATTACAGGATTTTGCACAGACTGCAGATTCTACAGAAGAAGAATATTCTTATCCTATAAATCAGATAAAACAGATTTCAGAATTTATTTTGAATGGAATGGTTTTTGGCTGGGAATTTAAATATACTCCTTCTGACAAAGCAAGAAAAATTGAAGAAGTTTTTGAAATCACAGAGCTTAGACAATATGAAAATGTAAAAGACAAAATAGTTTATTCATCACCTTGGATAGAAGATAATAAATTTAATTGCTGGGTAGAATATGACCGTTCTCCAGTTCAAATTCAGAATTATAATTTATGGTCATCAATTCAAAATGCAACAATGCAGGGAAGAGGATACGGTCCTATTCAGGAAGGTTTTGAAGGTATAAGAAAAGCTTGCGAAGATGCACTTAAAAATGCAGTTCGCTCGTATTATAGAGAGATTATTAAAAACAAACCAAGAGAGATAAGAGGTTCTGTTTTAATAAGAAAGGCTCCGTTATTAGGGATAGATTCAGGAAGGTATGTAATTAATCTTGATTTTTTCCTAGAATACGGTAAAATAATTGAATATAAGCAGTTTTAAAATGGGAGGATAAAATGAAAAAAATTATTTTTCTTTTAGCAAGTTTATTAATTTTCAGTGTTACATTAATTGCGCAAGATTCTACAAATAAATCAAATACTATACCAAAATCAGATGATAAAGTTCGTGAAGAGGAATATGATGCTTTACAAACTAAAGTAGAGATAATTATTCCAAAAGAACAGCATGTTGTTGATTCAACTGCTTCTGTAAAAATTGAATATGAACCAATGTATGATCAGGTTCGTATTTATTATGAATGTATGTATGTTACATATAATAGAGAAGAAGCTGTAGCAACTATTTTACAGTGTCTAAATGATTTCCAGAAAGAACATAAATATTTCAGATATAAATATCTTAAAGATGATAAAGAAAGATTCTTTAAAGATGAAAAAGGAAAAATTAAAACACAGTATGTTTCTACTGTAAAATTCTCAAGATAACCTATTCAATTTTTATTTCAAATATAGTACAATATAAGCCAGTGCTTTTAATAAGTGCTGGCTTTTATTTTTGAGGAAAAATTATGGATATCAAAAACATTATTAAAAATCTTCATCCACTTGAGATTAAAGTTTTATTAAAATATTCAGACAAGGATGAACTTACATCAGAAAAACTTCAGAAGGAATTGGATTATAAGGAAGGTCATGCAAATCAGGCTTTCTCTTGGCTTTCTGGAAAAGAATTATTAAAAGAAATCCGCAGAACTCCACATACATATTTTGAAATTACAGATTTTGGTCGTGCAATGGCTAAAACTGGTACTGTTGAAGAAAGAATGGTTAAATTCTTAAAAGACAACGGTGCTCATTTAATGCCAGAAATTGCCGCTGGAATTGGTCTTGAACAGAAAGATGTTGGTTCTGCTTTTGGTCCTTTAGTAAAAGAAGGCGTTCTTAAAATGAATGCAGAAAAGAAGGTTGAATATACTGGTGCTGAACTTCCAGCTCGTATTTCTGTTACTTCTGATTTGCTTAAAAAAGGTTGTTCGGCTAGCGATGGTCTTTTGAATAAAGATGATTTGAGTGCTGCAGAAGTTGAAGCAATGAATGGTCTTGCTAAAAAACGTGGTGCTGCAGATGCTCCTTTTAAAATGATTGAACGCGAAACTGTATATTATCAGCTTGAAAAAGGTTCTAAAGAAGTTGTAGATGAACTTAAAAAAGCTGGAATTACAGGAAACGAAATTGGTGAAATTACACCAAAAATGCTTGCAAGTGGTGAATGGAAAAACGGTACATTCCGTGGTTACAATATTGCAATTCCACCTGCACGTATTATTCCAGGACGTACAAATCCTTATGTACAGTTCCTTGAATCTGTAAAAGATAAACTTGTTTCTCTTGGTTTCCAGGAATTTGACGGACCTCTTGTAGAAACAGAATTCTGGAATGGTGATGCATTGTTCATGCCACAGTTCCATGCTGCCCGTGATATTCACGATGTTTACCGTCTTAAAAATCCAACTCACGCTAAATCAATTGAAGAACCATATTTGACAAATGTTAAAAACGTTCATCAGAATGGTGGAAACACTGGTTCTCGTGGTTGGAACTACACATTTGATAACGAATTTACACGCCGCTTAATCTTGCGTTCACAGGGTACAGTACTTTCTGCACATCAGTTACACAAAGCTGAAGTACCAGGAAAATACTTTGGTATTGCACGCTGTTTCCGCTACGACAAAGTAGATGCTACACACCTTTCTGACTTCTATCAGACAGAAGGTATTATTGCCGGTAACGATGTAACTTTGCGCGATCTTTTAGGTATGCTTAAAATGTTCGCTACAGAAATTGCCGGAGCAGAAGAAGTTAAATACGTTCCAGGTTATTTCCCATTTACAGAACCTTCTATCGAAGTTCATATTAAACATCCGGTACTTGGATGGTTCGAACTTGGTGGTTCTGGTATTTTCCGTCCAGAAGTTACAAAAGCTATGGGACTTGATTGTCCAGTTTTGGCTTGGGGTATTGGTATTGACCGTATGGCTCTTATGGCTCTTGGATTGAATGACCTTCGTGAATTATTCTGCGAGGATGTAGAAAAAGTTCGTCTTAGAAAAGCTAAGTTCTAGAAATAAAAAGAGATGTACAAAAAGTACATCTCTTTTTTTATGTTCAGCTTATTTTTTTATGCATTTTGTAATCAGATATTTGAAACATAAAAGAATTTCTGAAAAGATAATTGATGCCAGATAAATAATAATTGGAATAAAGTAGAACCATTTAGACGGAATTTTATTATAGTATTTCCATATAATCATACAGAAAATAATATGTATGATATAAGCAATAAGTGTATCGCGACGACCTATATGTTCAAAAATTGAGTTTTTACCAAAGTTTTTGTTTCTAATTAAACTAAGACAGATAAAAATTGTAAGCAACTCAGTATTTATTGATTTCCTGATTAAAATTAGTTTTTACTTATCCCAGTCTTTACTACGGTTAACTGCTTTTTTCCATTGAGCGTATAGTTTAGAACGGGTTTCTTGATCCATTCTAGATTCGAAAATTGCGTTGATTTCCCAAACATCTTTTATTTCTTCTTTTGATTTCCAGTAACCTGTTGCAAGTCCTGCTAAAAATGCAGCGCCTGTTGCTGTTGTTTCTGTATTTTCCGGACGATAAACCGGAGTGTTCAAAATATCTGCCTGAAATTGCATCATTAAATTGCTTACACAAGCACCGCCATCTACTTTAAGATTAGAAATATTTATTCCTGAATCTTCTTTCATACATTCAAGTTCATCTTTTACTTGAAAAGCGATTGCTTCCAATGCAGCTCGACATATATGTGCTTTTGTTACGCCTCTTGTAAGTCCGACAATTGTTCCTCTGGCATAAGCATCCCAATAAGGTGCTCCTAATCCTGTAAAGGCAGGTACAATTATGACACCATTCGAATCAGGTACGCTTTCTGCAAGAATATTAACATCATTAGCTGTATTAATTATGCCAAGTTGGTCCCGTAACCATTTGATTAATGCACCACCTACAAAAACGCTTCCTTCTAAAGCATATTCAACTTTGTTATCTAAACCGATTGCTATTGTTGTTAAAAGTTTATGTTTTGAATTTACAGGTTTTGAGCCTGTGTTCATGAGCATAAAACAGCCTGTACCATAAGTTGATTTTACATCACCTGAATTGAAACAAGCTTGGCCAAAAAGAGCGGATTGCTGGTCTCCAATCATAGATGCAATTGGCGCTTCAAAACCACAGATTGTTTTATCAGTTGTTGTGTAAATTTCTGAAGAATTTTTAACTTCCGGTAAAATACATGCGGGAATATTAAATAAGTCTAGAAGTTCTTTATCCCATTCTAATGTGTGTATATTAAAAAGTAATGTTCTGCTTGCATTTGTATAATCAGTTACATGTGCTTTTCTACCACTTAATTTCCAGGTTAACCATGTATCAACTGTTCCTGCAAGTATTTCTCCATTTTCAGCTTTTTCGCGTACACCGGGAATATTGTCTAAAATCCATTTTATTTTTGTTCCAGAAAAATATGGGTCTAGTATTAGTCCTGTTTTTTCTCTTATGAATTCAGATTTACCGTCTGCAATTAATTTGTCAGTTATATCTGCAGTTCTTCTACACTGCCAGACGATTGCATTGTAAACTGGTTTTCCAGTATTTTTATCCCACAGAATTATGGTTTCTCGTTGATTGGTAATTCCAATTGCTTCTATCTGTTCTGGTTTTAAGTCTGCTTTCATAATTGCTTCTTTCATGACAGAAAGCTGACTTATAAAAATATCTTCTGGATTGTGTTCAACCCAGCCTGGTTTTGGGAAAATCTGCTGGAATTCTCTTTGTGATGTAGAAATTTTCTGAACTTTTTTGTTAAAAATAATTGCACGGGAAGATGTTGTTCCCTGATCTAAAGCTATAATATATTTTTCCATAAATTTATTATAACCTAGAAACTTGAAAAAGAAAAAAAATTATTTTTGGATTATAAAACCATCTATTGCCATATTGATTGTTTGTTTTACTTCAGAAATGTCATCCTGGTTTAAGACAGTTAATTTAAAAATTGCAGATTCAATTAATCCATAAAGTAAATCGTTCATGTCTTTAACAATCAGATGTTTAAAAACACCTGATTTTATACCGCGAATTAATACGGTACTTAAAATATGGCGTAATCTTAAAATTCTTCGCTGTATTCTTTCCTGAATGCTTACCCCAGATTTTTTAAGCTGAATTGAATAGCTTAAAAGTACATTCAGAAGTTTTTTATTTGATTCGCATTTATTTAAGATAATCTGTACAACTTCTTTTAAGATTAAATCTTGAGATTCATCTTTATTTAAACATGTTTTTATTTCTATTTCCATGGATTCAAGCATTTCTTTTATGCTGCCAATGAAAATATCATATTTATTGTTAAAGTAAATATATAAAGTAGTTCTTGTAATTCCACATCTGTCAGCAATTTTCTGGAATGTAGCATCTTCATAACCTTCTTCGACAAAAATATCTAAAGATTTCTGGAGAATTTCTTTTCTTCGTTTATCGTGTTCTACAACAATTGCCATCTATTTATCCTGTTTAGCTCTATTATAAATATAAAAACAGGTATCAAGATTTCCTGCTTTAAATTGTTTTGTTTTATTTGGTCCGTGACCAAAATCATTCTGGAAATTTTCGTTGGAAGTTATAATTCCTAAATCCCAGTTTGGAAAATCTGTCCAAAGTGAATCCATTTTTTTATATAAGGCACTGGCTTCTTCTTCATCACCTAGTCTTTCTCCGTATGGAGGATTACACAAAAGAAGTCCGGTATCATATGGTGCAGATAAATCAGCAAAATCTGATTGAATAAAATCTGGTCGCTGAATATGTGAACTTATTCCTATAGATTTTAAAGCTCTTCCGGCCATAACACAGGCATATTCTGCATTTTTCTTTGAACGTTCAACAGCTTTTGGGTCAATATCTGAACCTGTTATTCTGACTTCAACATCAGTTCGTATTTTTTCTGCTTCTTCCTGTTTAATTTTTTCTGCTTTTTCCTGATTGTAAATTGGAAGATTTTCAATTGCAAATCTTCTTCCAAATCCTGGTGCTACATTGAATGCATATAAAGTTGCTTCAATTGCAATTGTTCCAGAACCACAAAATGGATCATGCAAAGGAGTTTTTCGTCTCCACATCATTTCTTGAAGAAGAACTGCGGCTGTAGTTTCTCGTAAAGGAGCAATTCCTCCGTCTACACGATAACCTCTTTTATGTAAAGGAAGACCAGATAAGTCTAAAAGTACTAAAACTTTGTTTTCATCAACGTAAATTCTAATATCGCTTTCTTCACCGGTTTCAGGCATTGTCGACATGTGCCATACATCACCTAGTTTTGAATAAATGGCTTTATGTACCATTCCCTGTATAGAATGTTCTGAATTTAATTTGCTTTTGTATGAACGCACTTTATCTACAACAACGCGGGAATCTTTTTTGAGAAAATCCTGCCAGTTAATTGCATATACTCCATCATAAAGGGAATCGAAATCTAATGCTGAATATTCTGCAAGTTGAAGATAAATTCTGTCTGCTGTTCTTAAACAAAGATTGGTTTTAAAAAGAGCATTATCATCACCAGAAAAAGAAACACGTCCTGGTGCGTTAGAAATGAGTTTATAACCTAAATGTTTGATTTCATTGCCAAGAATTCTTTCTGCGCCAACTGCACAAAGTGCAACTAATGTATTCATTATCTTAAATTAACATTTTTGCATATTTTGTGCAATTGTCATTATTGTTTATGCTTTTGTCGGGTCTGTTTTTTTAGATTTTTTATAAAGGATGATTGTAAAAATAATAGCACCGATAATCATTAGTGAACAAAGAATCTGTCCTGTTGAAATATTCAACAAAGATGTTCGTTCGTATACATTTGCTGTTTTATCACCAAGTCTGAATCCTAAATCAATATCTGGTTCTCTAAAGTATTCAATTATAAAGCGTACAATTCCGTATCCACCTGCATAAATACAAGCTAACATTCCGTCGAATTTCTTATGCTTTCTTAAATTCCAGATTATGCACCATAAAACGATTCCTTCAAAGAAAGCTTCGTAAAGCTGGCTTGGATGGCGTGGTAAATTAACTAAACCACCTTTGGAAATATCCATTCCTATTTTTGCTGCAATTTCCTGTACCCAGCTTTGTGATGATGAAAAAGTTTCTGCTCCAGGGAAAATCATACCCCAAGGCATAGTTGTAATTCTTCCGTAAAGTTCGCCGTTCATAAAGTTACCGATACGTCCGAATGTATATCCAAGTGGTATTGCACAAGCCATTGCATCACACCATTTTGCAAAAGGCTGTTTATGTTTTTTACACCAAACCAGCATTCCGATAAAACCACCGATAAATCCACCGTGATAAGACATTCCGGCAAAACCTGTAAAATGCATGTTTTTATCAAAAGGCCAGAAAATCAACCATGGATGTGTCCAGTAATTTATTGAGTAGGGATTTGACGGGTCATATTTATTATAAATTAATGTTGAACCTAAACGTGCTCCGAGTAAGAGAAATAAGATTCCAGTAAAAAGAAAACTGAAAAGATCATCTTCTGTTACTTTATATGTTTTTGAGTTTAAAGCTCCTTCATTTGCAACTTTTTTTAACAGGAAATATGCTGTTCCAAAGGCAAAAACATACATAAGTCCATACCAACGGATTAGACTTAAAAATTTAATGCCTGGGAAAATTTCTGGATGAATCCATGACGGATAATTGAGATATAAAAACATTTTTGTCCTTCTTTTTAGATTTTGAATCCTGCTTGAGCTGCCTTAACAAGTTTTGACTTAAGCAGGTTATTTTCTTTTTTCAACTGAACTAATTCATATTGCTGGGTTTTAATCATTTCTGCAAGTTCACCGATAGAAAGTTCACCTCCGGCAACTAAATCGTCTATACCAGAAAGTTTAAAATCATAATCGTTATTTGCTTCGTCTTCTGCATTGCTGAAGGAATCTGATGCAAATCCTGCAGGATCAAATTCAGCATCGAAATTTCTAGGTGGAGTTTCTATTACTTTATCTGCGATTCTGTAGATTGCCTGTCCTAAAACCGAGCGTGGTTTATAAACAACAACAGGCAATTGTGAAGCAAGAGCTTTGTCCTGCAGCATATCGCGGTACATTAATCCTAAGAAATCAATTTCAAGACCTAAGTACTGGTTGCAGGAATTTTTTATTCTCTGAGCTTTTTCTGCATCACTAGGTGAATCTATCATGTTCATAACAAGTCTTGGTCTGAACTGCTGCATTCGTGAAGTGAATAAAGCTGTTGTTTCCGGATCAACCTGTTCCAAAGCCTGAACTAACTGTGGAATATAAAGTTTCTGCATTGATGTAGAATTCTTTTTTAAATTATCAAGAAGATTTCTGCCAGGTGTATTTTTTTTGAAAGTTGTGTAAAGAAGGCGGAAAACTGCATTTTTTAAAAATAAATAACCGTTTAAAGTTGCAGTAACAGCAGGAGCAGATACAACGATGCCCTGTGGTGAAAGAAGGAACATATCCAGAATAAACTGATGTGTTCCAGCTCCTAAGTCTAAAATTAAATAATCTGTATCAATATTTTTTAGATTTCGTATAAGTTTTACTTTTTGTGCATATTTAAGTTGTGTTAAATCTGGAATCTGACTATCACCGGCTATAAAACTTACGTTCTGATAATCAGTAGGTTGAATTATTTCTTTAAATTGAGTCTTTTCTGTAAACCATGAACCCAGACTTGCAGTTCCAGGATGTTGTCCTATTACAAGATGAAGGTTACTTGCACCTAAATCTAGGTCAACTAAAACAACTCTTTTACCCTGTTGTCCTAATGATATTGCAAGATTTGCGGAAAGAAGAGATTTTCCAACTCCACCTTTACCACTTGCTATTGGAATAATTTGTGCCATAGATAATATTATATCATAATGAATAGATTTTTTGAATATTGTGTTATACAATAATAGAAAGTGGGGAAAAAATGAAGAAATTTTTTAAATCAATTTACATTTTTATTACAATAACTTTTGTTATTTTTTCATCATCTTGTTTCGGCCAGAGTGCTGACGGAAAAACAACCAGCTTTCAATACATGAAAAAATTGAATGCTCTTTTTGATTACATTCAACAAAATTATGTAGATGAAGTAGAAGCTCAAAAACTTTATGAAGGCGCAATAAAAGGAATGCTTGATTCTCTTGAAGATCCATATACAGTTTATCTTGATACGGATTATATGAGAGATTTAAATGATACAACAGAAGGTTCTTTTGGTGGAGTTGGTCTTTCAATTACAAAAGCAACAGAAAGTACTGCAGATAAACCTGCTTATGTAGAAGTTGCTTATCCAATGCCAGGTTCTCCAGGAGCAAAAGCTGGTATTCAGTCTGGTGATTTTATTATTGCGATTGAAGGTGAACCAACTGATACAATCACAATGAATCAGGTTTTGTCTAAACTTAGAGGTGAAGTTGGTACAGATGTTACAATCACAATTTTGCGCGGAACAAAAACTAAATTTGATGTTAAATTAACAAGAGCTTTAATTGAAGTTCCTACTGCAAAATATGGAATGATTGAAAATACAAAAATTGGTTATGTAAGACTTATTGAATTTACACCTGAAACTCCGAACAGATTACAGGATGCATTAGATTTATTTGAAAAAGAACAGTACAAAGGTTTAATCATAGATGTTCGTGATAATCCAGGCGGATTAATTACAAGTGTTGTTGATGTTGTAGATAAGTTTGTTGACAGTGGAGTTATTGTTTCAACAAAAAGTCGTATTTCCAGAGAAAACATGGAATTTAAAGCTTCAAAAAATAAAACAACAGTTAAAGGAAAGATTCCGATTGTTGTTTTAATTAATAAAGGTTCTGCAAGTGCTTCTGAAATTTTTTCAGGTGCATTAAAAGATTATCATCTTGCATATCTTGTTGGAGAAAGAACTTATGGAAAAGGTTCAGTTCAGCAGGTAAGATATTTAAGTAATACAGATGGATTTAAATATACAGTTGCACGTTATTATACTCCAAGTGATGTGAATATTGATAAAATTGGTATTCCTCCTGATTTAGAAATCGTGAACTTTAAAGAGATGTCTGATGAAGAATCAAAGAGTTTTGTGGATTTTGTAAACTCAGATATAATAGAAAAAATTTGTACACAGAATCCTAATATGACAGAAGCAGAAATTGCAGTAAAGGCAAAAGAAATTGCCGTTACAAATAAAGTTGAAGAAAGAATCATACGCAGACTTATTAGAAATCAGATTAATAAGAATAAAGAAGAAGCTTTGTATGATTTGGACTATGATTTACAGTTGAACGAAGCCATTAAAATAATTCAGAATGGTAAATTTAATGAACTGATGAAATCAGCAAAAACTTTAAAAGAATTGCAGTCAGAAAGTGAAAAAGAAGAAAAGAAATGAGACAGTTTATTCTAGATACTAATCCAGATAATTCAGGTCTCGTTAAAATTATTGGTAAAGATTATCGATATTTAAAACAGGTTCTACGTGTAAAAGTAGGAGATATGATTTCTTTACGTTTACCCGATGGTGAATTAAAAAATTCAACTGTTGTAAGTATTGAAGAAAATTCAAAAAAAATCGTACTTCAAGTTTGTGCAGATACAGGTTTTTCTGATAAATCAATTACCCGAGGTGTTCAGGCAAATGAAATTCAGAAAACACAAATGAAAGAGTACTGGTTGTTTCAATTTATGCCGAAACCTCAAAAGTTTGAACAGATTGTCAGACAGGCAACTGAGTGTGGCATAGCAAGAATTATTCCAATTATTGGAGAATACAGCGAAAAAAACAGTGTTCACGCGTTGGAAAATTCTAAAAAAGAACGTTTGGAAAGAATAATAAAGGAAGCCAGACAGCAAAGTGGTTCACCAGTAAATACTGTCGTTGAAAATGCAGTAACGCTCGAAGAGGCAGTAGAAATGTGGGCACAAAATGATGATAAAGAAGGTTTTGTTCTTTGTGAACGGGAAGATAAAAGCGAAAATATTCGTGATGTCTTAAAAGCAAATGAAAATGTAAAAAAAATTTGCATAGCAGTAGGAAGTGAAGGAGGAATAAGTCCTCAGGAAGTTGATTTCTTGAATAAAAAAGGATTATTCCATATTGTTCATTTTTCTGTAAATATATTAAGATGTGAAACAGCTGCTTTATATGGAATAGCGGCAGTTCAAACGGCGGTGTAATATGTCAATTGATCGTATTTCTTTACTTGGTGTTCCAGTAGATATTTGTTCTTCTGAAAATCTGGAAAATGAAATTCTTGAACTTTTAGCAAAACCTGGAACTAAACAAATTGTTTTTCTTTCTGTCTGGGATTTATTAAAAGCAAGACATAAAGGTGATTTTTCTGAATGTATTAGAAATGCAAATCTGGTTTTACCAATTTCTAAAAGTATTTTACGGGGCGCAAAATTTTTGAAAAAGCCTGTTCCAGAAAGATATAATCCTTTTACAGCGGTAATTCAAATTCTTACAATTCTTGAACAGCATTACAAAACACTTTATATGTTGGGTTCTACTAAAAATACTTTACAAAAAGCGGCTGAAAATATAAAGGCAACTTTTCCTAATTTAAGAGTAATTGGTAGATACGTCGGTTATTATCCAAAAAATATGGAAGATGACATCATATCAGCAATTTTTAAAGCACAGCCTTCATTAGTTTTATTAAGTGATGGAGTTAAAGATAAAAACTGCTGGTCATATAAAAGACGAAACAGATTTTCTTCTAGTATTTTCTTGTACTATAAAGAAGCATTTGGTATTTTCTCAGAAAAAATTAAAAGAACTGATGAAAAAACATTTGCCCGTGGACATGAAATTTACAGGGAGATAATGCATAATCCGTTTAAAATATTCCTTATATTCCCATATATGAAATACAAGATATTGCTTTTTGTATATAAGTTTATAAAGAATTAAAAATAAAAAAAAAATTTAAAAATAATTTAAAAATAATTGGATTTAAAAAAATGGAATTAATTGAACCAGTAACATTAATTTCCAGAAGAGAAGAAATAATTGATTTTTTTAATGAAATCATTTCTGTAAAATCTAGAGTAACGGTTCAAAAAGAGATAGATGAAAATTTTTTTCATTATTCTCAGTATGTTATTTTTGATTTAACTTCTTTTTCTGGTGATTTTGTATTTTTACAAAAAGATTTATTAAAGTTTTATAATTACAAAATAATTTTTATTGTAACTTCAAGTTTGGAATCTGAAATTGCAAATGCATTTTTAGATACATGTCTTTTCGTTCTTCCTTTTCCCTGTTCTTGTGAATTGGCAAAATCATTTTTGAATATATTTCTTATTAAAAAAGAAATGCTTAAAAATGATAAAGAAAATTTTATAACAGAGAAGAAATCTTTAGTTTCAGAAGTATTACTTGGTGATTCGCCTTTAATGTATAATTTACGAAGTAAAATAGTAGAAGCTTCAAAAATGGATTATCCTATTTTGCTATTAGGTGAAACTGGGACAGGAAAAACTACTGCTGCTAGAGTTATTCATCAGATGTCAAAAAGAAAAGACAATAAATTTGTTGAATATAATTCTTCTAATTTAAAAGATGAACTTGCAGATTCAGTTTTATTTGGAACTGAAGAAGGTGCATATACAGATGCTAAAGAAAATTACGGACTTATAAAAAAGGCAGACGGCGGAACTTTATTTTTAGACGAGATAGGACTTATTTCTCCTGTAATTCAGTCTAAATTTTTATCGATTTTTGATAATGGTGAATATTATAGAGTTGGTGGAACAAGTAAGAAAAAAGTTGATGTAAAATATATATTTGCAACAAACGAAGATATTGCCTTAAAACGATTGAATAATGAATTTCGTGATGACTTTTTTTACAGAATACAAGCGTGTTCTATAGAATTTCCGCCTTTACGGGAACATAAAGAAGATATAAGACTTTTAGCAAGAACAATTGCACAGAAAGAAGGAAAAATTCCTACAGAAAATTTATTGCGAAAATTAGAAGATTACAGCTGGCCTGGAAATATTAGACAGTTGAAAAATTGTATTCTTGTTGGTTGTAAAATTTCTAATACAGAACTGCTGGATTCTAAGGATGTAAACATATATTGATAAAAACCATTAATTCAATTGAAAAAATCGTTAAATAGTAATAATTTATATATAAGAACGATTTATAGGAAACAGATATGGATATTATGAAATTACAGAACGGCAGCGATGTTCGTGGTGTTGCCGTAGAAGGTGTTGAAGGAGAAAACGTAAATCTTACTCCTGATATTGCAAAAAAAATTGGTTGTGCATTTGTAAGCTGGCTTTCTGGAAAAACAGGAAAAGAAGCTACAGATTTAATTATTGGTGTTGGCCGTGATTCTCGTATTTCTGGACCAGATTTAGCTGATGCAGTAATGGACGGTATGCTTAGTGCCGGTGCTAAAGTTTGCGACTGTGGAATGGCAACAACTCCTGCTATGTTCATGTCTTTAATTTTTGGCGAATGTGGATTTGACGGTTCTGCAATGATTACCGCAAGTCATCTTCCATATAATAGAAACGGAATTAAATTCTTTAATGAAGACGGTGGTCTTGAACACGAAGATATTACAGAAGTATTAAAACTTGCAAGTCTTTTAAATCCTCAGCGTGTAAATCACAATGTTCCAAGTTTTGATTTGCTTAACGTTTATGCTGAATATCTTAAAGATAAAATTCAGTGTGCATTAAAAGGTGTTACAAAAGATGATGAAAAACCTCTTTCAGGTTTGCACATTGTTGTAGACAGTGGAAACGGTGCTTCTGGTTTCTTTGTAGATAAAATCCTTAATCCTCTTGGAGCAGATACAACTGGAAGTCAGTTCCTTGAACCTGATGGAATGTTCCCAAATCATATTCCAAATCCTGAAAATAAACAGGCAATGGAAGCAATCCGAAATGCAGTTTTAAAAAATAAAGCTGATCTTGGTTTAATTTTTGATACTGACGTTGACCGTATGTCTGCAGTTTTATCTGACGGTAGTGAAATTAATCGTGATTCAATTATCGCTATGATTTCTGCAATTTTGGCACCACAGTATCCAGGTTCTACAATCATCACAGATTCTGTTACTTCTGACAGACTTACATACTTCCTTGAAAAAGAACTTGGTCTTAAACATTTGTGCTATATGCGCGGTTATAAAAATGTTATCAATAAACAAAAAGAATTAAATGCCAACGGAACTGTTGCTCCTTTGGCAATGGAAACTTCTGGCCACGGTGCATTAAAAGATAATTATTTCCTTGATGATGGTGCCTTCCTTGCTGTAAAACTTGTTGTTGCTTTGGCTCAGGCTGCTGCAAAAGGTAAAAAACTTGATAGTTTAATTGAAAAACTTCCTCCACTTGTAGAAGAAGGTGAATATCGCTTTAAGATTTCTGGAGATGATTTTAAAGAATACGGAAAAGGCGTTTTGGATGAATTCAAAAAACGAGCCCAGGCTGCCGGTTACAAAATGCCACAGTCTTATGAAGGAATTAGACTTTCATTCAAAGGTGAAGATGTTCAGGGTTGGATTTTACTCCGCATGAGTTTGCACGATCCTGTAATGCCAATGAATATTGAAGGCGGCCGTAAAGGGGATTTAGCAAAATTGGTAGAAATTGCTAAAAAACTTACAGACGGTTTTGATAGATTAGACAGAAGCGCATTAAAATAATGGATGAAATTCAGAAATTACAAGAAATAATTGATGACTCAGAAAGTATTGTTTTTTTTGGAGGAGCTGGAGTTTCAACAGAATCCGGCATTCCTGATTTTAGAAGTGTTGATGGACTTTATAATCAGGAGTGGAATTATCCTCCAGAAGAAATAATCAGCCATAGTTTTTTTTATAAAGATACAAAAGAATTTTATAGATTTTATCGTGCAAAATTACTTCCAACAGGTTTTAAGCCAAATGCTGCACATTTTAAACTTGCAGAAATGGAAGAAAAAGGCAAATTAAAAGCGATTGTAACTCAGAATATAGACGGACTTCATCAAAAGGCGGGAAGTAAAACTGTTTACGAAATTCACGGTTCGACTTTAAGAAATTATTGTCTTGAATGCGGTGAATTTTATGATGAAAAAATAATCGCCGAAAGTGAAAATGCGCAGGATAAACTTCCACATTGTAAAAAATGCGGCGGATTGATTAAGCCAGATGTTGTTTTATACGAAGAAGGACTTAATCAGGAATTGATAGAAAAAACTGTAAATGCAATCGCAACTGCAGATACACTTATAATTGGCGGAACTTCGCTTGTTGTTTATCCTGCTGCAAGTTTTGTTCAGTATTTTAGAGGAAGACATTTAGTTTTAATCAATAAATCGGTTACATCAATGGACGGGGCTGCAGAACTTGTAATTCACGATTCTATTGGTAAAGTATTGGGTCAAATTAAACTTTAAAAACACTTGAATAACTGTTCAAATGTATGTTATCTTTTTTATATGCAGATAAATAATAAAGAAATTGTTGAAAATATTAAAAAAGATTTTTTAGATGAAGAAACTCTTTTTGATCTTTCGGATTTCTATAAAATTTTTGGTGATACAACCAGAGTAAAGATTTTGTATGCATTGGACAAATCTTCTTTATGTGTTGGTGATATTTCATCTATTTTGGATATGACAGTTTCGGCAGTTTCTCATCAGCTGAAAATTTTAAGAGAATCAAATCTTGTAACAACAAAACGTGAAGGAAAAATTATTTACTATTCACTTGCAGATGAACATGTAAAACAAATCCTTGAATGTGGAGTTGAACATCTTATTGAAATTTAGAAAAGGAATTTATATGGCACACGAACATCATCATGAACATAATCACGAAGAAGAAAAAGAACTTAGCGTAAAGGCAGTTGTAATTGGCGCAGTTTTGTTTGTTTTTGGAATTTTGTTAGAACATCTGCCGGTTCTAGAATGGATACCATCACTTTCAGAATTAAAAATTCCGGGTTTAAAATATGATATTGTAAAAACTCTCTGTATTCTTTGTTACGGTATTGCTTACATTATTTGTGGGAAAGATATAATTATTGGTGCAATCAAAAATATTTTAGAAGGTGAATTTTTAGACGAACAGTTTTTAATGTCCGTTTCTTCTATTGGTGCTTTGTGTCTTGGAGAAATTGGAGAAGCTGTTGCAATCATGATTTTGTATCAGATTGGAGAAAAATTCGAAGATTATGCTGTAGATAAAAGTCGTGATGCAATCGGTAATCTTGCAAAATTAAGACCTGATAAAGCAAATGTGATTGACGGTAAAAAATGTTCTGAAATCATAAAAAGCGGTGTTATTCCATCAAATCTTGAATTTGAAGAAATGCATGCAGAAGAAGTTCAGGTTGGTTCGTTTATTTTAGTAAAAGCCGGGGAGCGTATTCCAATTGACGGTAAAATTATTTTTGGAGACAGTTATCTTGATACTTCAGCATTAACTGGAGAAAGTGTTCCTCGTCATGCAAAAAAAGATGATGAAGTACTTTCCGGCTCAATCAATAAACAGGGCATTTTATTAATTGAAACAACTAAACTTGCAAAAGATTCAGCATTTGCACGAATCCTTGAACTTGTAGAAAATGCAACAGAAAATAAAGCTAAATCTGAACAGTTTGTAACTCGTTTTGCAAAAGTTTATACACCGATTGTTTGCGGCTCAGCTCTTCTTTTAGCAGTAGTTCCTTCTTTAGTTACAAAATTCTTTTTCCCATCATACTTTTTAGAAAACGGATGGCAGACCTGGATTTACAGAGCACTGGAATTTTTAGTTGTAAGCTGTCCTTGTGCATTGGTAATTTCTATTCCTTTAAGTTTCTGCGGTGGAATTACAGTAAGTGCAAAAAAAGGTATTTTAATAAAAGGTTCAACTTTTGTAGAAGCTTTATCAAAAACTAAAACTGCAGTATTCGATAAAACTGGAACTTTAACAAAAGGAAATTTTATTGTTACAGACATTCATACAATGAATCCTTCTATTACAAAGCAGGAATTAATTGCAATTGCAACTCATGCAGAACTTTTATCTAATCATCCTATTTCTGCAAGTTTACGGGCAATTCATCACGATAACTGTTGTGAAAAAGTAAAGTTAGAAAATGTAGAAGATATTACAAGCAAAGGAATAAAAGCTGTTGTTAATGGAAAAAATGTTCTTGCCGGAAATACATCACTTCTGGAAATGTTCAATATTGAATTTCCAGACTGTTCTGAACATAAAGACGGTACAATTGTTCACGTTGCATGTGATGGAAAATACGCTGGTCATATTGTTATTAATGATGAAATTAAAGATGATTCAGCAAAAACAATCAGTGAACTTAAAAAACTTGGTGTAGAAAATGTTGTAATGCTTTCTGGTGATAATGAAAAAACTGCATTAACAGTTGCAGAACGCTTAGGTGTTCATAAAGCTTACGGCCAGATGATGAGTGATGATAAACTTAAAAAAGTTGAAGAGTTATTAAAAGAACTCGAAACTAGACCGGAAGATAAAAATCATTCTGCAAAAAAACGTGGTTCTTTGATTTTTACTGGAGACGGAATAAACGACGCGCCTGTTTTAGCAAGAGCAGATGTTGGTATTGCAATGGGTGCAATGGGTAGCGATGCTGCAGTAGAAGCAGGTGATGTTATCATAATGGAAGATAAAACTTCTAAAATTGTTGATGCAATTAAAATTTCACGTTCAACATTAAAAATTGTAAACGAAAATCTGTTTGGTTCGCTTGGAATAAAAGCTGCAATTTTAATTTTAAGTGCATTTGGCATTACAAATATGTGGCTTGCAGTTTTTGGAGATGTCGGTGTAACAATTTTAGCAGTATTAAACAGTTTAAGAATGTTTGGTAAGAATAAATAAGCTATTTATATCTTTCTGCTAAAAATAAAGCTACAGTCATAAGTGCATGATGATATTCGGAATTCCCCATATTGTCGTGCACTTCTTTTTTACTGATTCGTATTGTGTTTACATATTCGTCGGAATCTAAAGACTGTTTTCCATCACCATATAAATCTTTTGCTAAAAAGAAATACATTTTGTTGGAAAAAAGCGCTGGATTTGGAGAAACATCTCCTAGAAAAATCATTTCTCTGGCTTTAAAACCGGTTTCTTCTAAAAGTTCACGTTTTGCAGCTTCCAGAGGTTCTTCTCCATTTTCTATAACACCACCTGGAAATTCAATGCTTATTTTTTTTGAACCATGCCTGTATTGTTTTACCATTAAATATTCATCTCCTAAATCTGGAACAACAGCACACCAGCAGGGAGCGTCCATAACAATATAGTTTCCTGTCTGACCGTCTGGAGAAATGCTTGTAGTTTCCATTAAATTTAAAACAGGTGTTTTTAAAAGTTGTTTTTTAGATTTTTCAGTCCACAGTAAATCTTTGTCTTTCATGTGTAAAATTATAGCACACAAAAAAATTTCTTGCTTGTAGAAATATCTTATTTTATAATTCGAATGCAACAAATTTATTAAAAGAATATAGATATAATTGGTATATTCCAAGTATTGCTGAATTATATAAAGTTTATGAAAAAGAAAATTTAATTAATTCCATATTGAATTATTTTGAAGTAGAAATGAAATTGAGTGGAGGATATTATTCTTCTTCACAGTTAATAGGTACTGGTGATGAATTTCATCAACTTTGGTCATTAAGTATGAGTGATGGTTATATATATTTGGAATTTAAAGATGAGGGGGCTGGATTTTATTGTGCAATCCGTGAATTTTAATTTATAATATCATAATAATCAGTAAAAATGGCAGGTGCGTTGTTTGACCACCTGCCATTTTTATTAACGAATTGTTTTAATCATTATATATTTCTTTCTTTATTCAAAAATCTGATTTATAATAATTATTATGGAGAAGAATTTAGGGGCACTTCCTTTTTCCACTGATATTTTTACTTACTCAAATATTGGTTTATGGGCTTTAGAATTAGATGAATTTTCACCACCTCGTTTGTATTTTAATAAGGCAATGGCTGTTTTATTAAGTGCAAGCGAAGAACTGACTCCAGAAGAAAGATATTCATATTGGAATAATAATATAGATGCAATTCAATATGATGAAGTTCATGAAGCTATAGAAAAAATGCAAAAAGGGATGCATTGTGAATTTCAATATACATGGCATTGTCCTGATAAAAAAATGGCAATTTTTAATTGTGCAGGAATCCGTAATTTTGAATATACAAAAGGTGTAAGAATAGAAGGCTTTCTTCGAGATATTACCGGGTTTATACGCAGTCATTTAGATAAAAGATTTCCACTTTCTAGAGATGAAGTTCCTGTAAAAATGGCTTCGCTTCGAAAAAAGAATGCACAAAGCGAAGATTATGAATCACAATTAAAAGAAACATTAATTTTTACAAATTCTTTTTTAGATACATATCTTTCTGCCTATTATGTAAATCTTTATGATTGTACTTATAAGATTTACAAACAGAATGATGTTTTAAAAGAAAAATATCCTCTTACACAAAATTATTATAATTCTATTTGCTCGTATATAGATAATGATGTTCATCCTGACGACAGACTAAAATTAAAAGAGATTTTAAAACCAGATTATCTTTATAAAACATTAAAAAAAGAAAAAATCATTACTTTTGCTTTTACAGATATTTCTGATAATAAAGAAAAAAATTATCGTTTTCAGGTAATTCAGGGTGCAGATTCACGACATGCTGCAATTGGATTTTCAGATATTACATCAGTTGTAGAAAATCAACAAAATTACACAAATACGATGATGAGTCTTTCGGATAACTTTCAGGCTGTTTATGATGTAGATATAACTACAGGAAAATACACAGTTTATTCCGAAAATAATGCTTTTGCAGATGCGGTAACTTATAAATTAATTAATACCAATGATTTTTTTATAGACTTTGAAAAAAATGTTGAAATTGTTGTTTTTAAAGATGATTATGATTTAGTAAAAAAGAATATAAATAAAGATAATATAAAAAAATTGATGAAACAGGATAAAGACTGTTCTTTTGAATATCGCTTGTTAATAGATAAAAATCCACAATGGTTTAAAATACGAGTTCGAAAATCTACACAGAATAAAAATCATTTTTTACTTGGCATTTTCTATGTTAACAATGAACGTATAAAAGAAAAAGAAATGCAGGAAATTGTAAACGGTCTTGCATCTGAATTTACTTCATTGTTTCATGTTGATGCTAAAACTGGAAAATATAAAGTATATGTGCTTTCAGATAATAATGATATTAAAAAAGTAATGATGGAAAATCAATCTGATTATAAATCACTTACTAAATATTATGTAGAAAATTATATTCATCCAGATGATAAAGAAAAAATGATGAAGTATACAGACTTAAATTATGTAAAGAAAAATCTGGCTAATAAAAAGTCTGAACATATTTTTTTCCGTCGTTATTACAAGAAAGATTTTCACTGGTTTGAGCAGGTAATTGTAAAAATTCAGGATAAAAACGAAGAACTTAAAGAATTTATTTCTTATTTTACCGATCGAGATAAGGAAGTTCGTGAAGACCAGGAAAATAAACGTCAGTTACACGATGCTTTGGAAATGGCACAGAGTGCTAACCGTGCAAAAACAGTCTTCCTTAATAATATGAGTCATGATATTAGAACTCCAATGAATGCGATTTTTGGTTATACAAAACTTGCCAGTACAAATATAGATAAAAAAGAAAAAGTTCAGGATTATCTTACAAAAATTGAAAAATCAAGTAATCATCTTTTAAATCTTATAAATGACGTTCTTGATATGAGTCGTATTGAAAGCGGAAAGATGACTATTGAAGAAAAGGAAGAAAATCTTTTTGAGATTATTCAAACTTTGCAAAGCATTCTTCAGGCAGATATTGATGCAAGAAAAATTGATTTTAGTATAGACAGTTGTAATGTAAGGAATCCTGAAATTATGTGTGATAAACTCAGATTAAATCAGGTGTTAATCAATATTCTTTCGAATGCAATTAAATATACGGAACCAGGTGGAACTGTAAAAATGTGTGTTAAGCAGATAAATACAAAGACAAAAGATTTTGCATCATTTGTTTTTTCTGTAAAAGACACAGGCATTGGTATGTCGAAAGAATTTTTAAAGACAATTTTTGATCCTTTTACAAGAATGCAGTCATCAACTGTTTCTGGAATTCAAGGAACAGGTCTTGGTATGGCAATTACAAAAGAAATTGTCGATATGATGAAAGGAAAAATTGAAATCAACAGTGAATTGAATAAGGGAACAGAAGTTATTTTACATTTTGATTTTAATCTTCATAAAAATTCTGCTTTGTTACAAAAAGAACAAGTTGAAAATAAAAAGACAGTTAGTTTGAAAGATAAAAAAATACTTCTTGTTGATGATAATGAATTTAATCGTGAAATTGCACTGGAACTTTTTAATGATAATAATATATCTGTAACAACTGCAAATGATGGTGTAGAAGCATTGGAAAAAGTTAAAAATGCTAAAAAAGGTGATTTTGATTTAATCTTAATGGATATTCAAATGCCTGTAATGAATGGATATGAAGCAACTAAAAAAATACGTGAACTTGGAACAGAAGTTTCAAAAGTTCCAATTTTAGCAATGACAGCCAACGCTTTTGAAGAAGATAAAAAAATTGCACTTGAAGCTGGTATGAATGATTATATTACAAAACCAATTGATTTTAATAAATTGCAGACAGTCATTGAAAGAATAATTAATTAAAAGAAAATCATTCTGGTAATATCTTTTTTCTAAAGACAAATCATTTTAATTATATTATACTTAATTTATGTCATATGAAGTAACAGCTACCAGACGTCGTCCGCAAAAATTCGATGATCTTGTTGGTCAGGAATTTGTTGCACAGACTCTTAAAAATTCAATAAAATCTGGAAAAATTGCACATGCATATTTGTTCTCTGGCCCACGTGGATGCGGTAAAACTTCTACTGCCAGAATTTTAGCAAAAGCACTTAACTGTCAGAATGGTCCTACAGATAATCCTTGTGGAACCTGTTCAACTTGTCAGGAAATTACAAAAGGTTCAAGCCTTGATGTAATCGAAATAGACGGTGCATCAAATACATCTGTAGAAAATATCCGTCAGATTAAAGATGAAGTTCTTTTTCCACCAAACAGCTGTCGTTATAAGATTTATATCATAGACGAAGTTCATATGCTTTCTACTTCTGCATTTAATGCTCTTTTAAAAACAATAGAAGAGCCGCCTCCATACGTAATTTTTATTTTTGCGACAACAGAACTTCAGAAAGTTCCGGCAACTATTAAATCACGATGTCAGCAGTTTAATTTCCGTCTTGTTGCAATAGAAAAAGTAAAACAGTGTTTGGCAGAAGCAGCTGGTGAATTAAATATTAAAGCTGATGATGAAGCCCTTTTCTGGATTGCCCGTGAATCTACAGGTTCAATGCGCGATGCATATACTCTTTTTGATCAGGTAGTTGCATTCAGCGAAGGTCACATCACATATGAAAAAATCCGCGATAAACTTGGTCTTGTTGGAATTGACCGTTTAAATACAATTTTTGAATCTTGTGCATATTCAAGAACAGATGAAGTTTTGAATTCATTAGATGAGTTTTTACAAAGCGGTATTTCTATAGAACAATTCATTTCTAACTGTGCAGATTATTTACGAAGCATTTTGTTAATAAAATCTGGAGTTACAAAAGAATCGCTTTTAGGAAATTCAGTTGAACGTTACAGCAAAGTTGTAATCAATGCATGGAATGCAATTCAGGTTGAACGTGCATTAAGTATTTTTATTCAACTTTATAAAGATATAAGATATTCTTTGTCTCCTCGTTATGAATTAGAACTGGCATTCAGCAGAATGTGCTGGATTGGTCAGTACGTTTCTAATGTAGAAGTTAAAAAGGCAATTGACGGCGCTCAGGCATTGCTTTCACAAAGTGCAGGTATTTCAGTTCAGAGTGCCCCGGTAACTAATACAAATGTTACAGTATCACAACCGGTTCAAAATAATCCTGCAACAGAAACAAAAGTTCCAAATGGATTACCTCGACTTTCTATGTTAGACAATCCTCCGAGTGAAATTGAACAAGAGGAACAGACGCCCCCTTTTCTTGATGGCGGTTCACTGCCGCCTGAACAAACAGTGCAAGTTAATACAACAGAAGAAAATGTCGTAAATGAAAAACTTGTTATTCATGCAGCAGAAACTTTAGAATCACAGGAAGAAAAAAAAGAAGAATTTTATGTTCCATCATCGCAAACATATTCTGTTAATCCTGATATAGAAGATGACGGATGGACAAATGTTGATGAAATTCCAGAAGATGATTTTTATCCTGAAGAATCTTATGAACAGCGTGTAGAAGAAATAGAACAGTCTCAACAAATATCTGCTCATATAGAAAGTGATTATAATTCTGATGTGATGAATAAATCTTTTACAACAGCTAACGGTGAACAAATGACTGTTGCACAATTAAGAGGTTCGGCTCTTGCAACAATTTCTGTAGAAGACGGATTTTTTGCAGCAGGATTGGAAAAAACCGGTGAATGGATAGTTAATGATAACAGTATTGATATCACTATTTATTCTGAATATGATAAATCACTTTTAAGTAAAAATATTCCGCAGTTGTTGTCTGTAATAGAAGAAATTTGCGGTAAAAAAATGAGTGTAAATCTTTGTATCCAGAAAAAACAGGAACAGGATGAACAAAAAAAGGTAGAAATACCTAAACAGGTTCAAATCCTTTGTGATGTTTTTAAAGGAAATATAATAGCAGGAAAACAATAAAAATAAGAAGGTATAAAATGAATCCATTTGATTTATTAAAAAATGCAGGTGCAATAAAAGAACAGTCAGAAAAATTGCAGCAGGAATTATCTGATATAAGAGTTGAAGGTTCTTCTGGCGGAAAAATGGTTACTGTCACACTTAATGGAAAATTTGAAATGCAGTCAATTAAACTTGATCCGATTTGTGTAGATAACCGTGATGTTAAAATGCTTGAAGATTTAATTGTAGCTGCACATAAAAATGCATGTGATAACGTTCAGGAACAGATAAAAGAAAAATCAGCTGGCTTATTAGGCGGTTTAGATTTAAGTAAATTCGGACTTTAATTAAATGAATATTTTTGACGAACTGACAAATAATTTTTCTCGACTTCCGGGCATCGGTAAAAAAAGCGCAATTCGAATGGTAAACTGGCTTTTAAAACAGGATGAGCTTTACGTAAAAAAGTTCGGGCAGAATCTTTTGCAGTTACAAGAAAAAATTAAACCCTGTTCGATTTGCGGGGCCTGGACAGAAGAAAATCCATGTCCAATCTGTTCGAATCCTTTACGGGACAAAAATCAGATTTGTGTAGTTGAAGAAAGTCAGGATGTAAGCACAATAGAAGCGTACGGCGAATACAAAGGTCAGTATCATGTTTTAGGAGGATTGATAAAACCTCTGGAAGGAATTGGTCCTGCTCAGCTTTCTATTCAGCCGTTAATGAATCGTATTCAAAATCAGCAGATTTCTGAAGTTATAATTGCAACAAATCCGACTGTAGAAGGTGATGCAACCGCCTTGTATATTAATAAAGTAATTTCTGATTTGAATCTTTCTGTAAAAGTAACTCGTCTTGCAACAGGAATTCCGGTTGGAGGTGATTTGGAATACATCGATAAACGAACACTATCCTTGAGTTTTAGAGCAAGAACTGAAATATAGAGTAGTGTGGAAAAATTAAAAACATATTTTTTCTTTCATCAGTAAAATACCCTATCCATTTGTATATTATAGAAAACTAATGTATAATAGATATCGTAAATTTTTTAAAATTATGAGGTATATATATGTCTAAATCAGCAAAGTCTGTTTTTTCTAACGAACTTCGTGCTTTTATTGAAGAATGGAAAGACAAACAGGGCAATCTCATTATGATTTTGCATAAAATTCAGCAGGAACAGGGGTACATTTCAAATGAAGCCGTTGCCGAAGTTGCTGAAATAACTGGTCTTCCACTTGCACGTATTCACGGAGTAGTTTCTTTTTATCATTTCTTTAAGACAGAAAAACCTGGTAAAAATCAGATTTCAGTTTGTCTTGGAACTGCATGTTATCTTAAAGGCGGACAGAATTTGCTTGATGAAATACGTAATCAGCTTGGATTAAAAGATGATCAGATTACTTCGGAAGATGGACTTTTCTCTGTTGAACCTGTACGTTGTATCGGTTGTTGTGGTCTTGCACCTGTACTTAGTGTAAATGGTGAAGTTTACGGTAAAGTTACAACTGATCAGATTCAGGGTATTTTAGATAAATATAGAAAATAAGGATTAGGTTATGACTAGAGAAGAATTACATAAAATATACGATAAAATGAAAGTTGAGCTTGAAAACCGTATTGAAGGTGCAAAAGCTCCTGGATCAGATAAAAAAACAATCTTGGTTTGTGGTGGAACTGCTTGTGAATCGTCAGACTCTCCAAAAATCTATGAAAATTTAATTGCTGGTATTAAAGAACATGGCCTTGAAGACAGAATTACAGTTGTAAAGACTGGTTGTTTTGGTTTCTGTGAAAAAGGTCCAATTGTAAAAGTAATGCCGGAAAATTCTTTCTACGTAAATGTAAAACCAGAAGATGTTAAAGAAATTGTTGAAGAACATCTTGTTGGCGGAAAAGAAGTTACTCGCCTTTTGTATGATCCAAATGCAAAAAAAGTTAATGGTGTAGAAGAAATTCCTTTCTATAAAAAACAGCTTCGTATTGTTTTAAGAAACTGTGGTGTAATCAATCCTGAAAATATTGATGAATATATTGGCCGCGAAGGTTATCAGGCTTTGGAAAAAGCTTTATTCGACATGAAGCCGGAAGATATTATTGAAGAACTTAAAAAATCTGGACTTCGTGGTCGTGGTGGTGCCGGATTCCCAACTGGTCTTAAATGGGAAGCTGGTGCAAAAGCTAGTGGCGACATTAAATATGTTGTTTGTAATGCTGATGAAGGGGATCCTGGAGCTTATATGGACCGTTCTACAATTGAAGGCGATCCACATTCAGTTTTGGAAGCTATGACAATTTGTGGTCGTGCAATTGGTGCTCAGAAAGGTTTCGTTTACATTCGTGCAGAATATCCTTTGGCTGTTCATCGTTTGGAAATTGCTATTAATCAGGCTCGTGAAAAGGGCTTCTTAGGTAAAAATATTTTAGGCAGTGGTTTTGATTTTGATATTGAAATCCGACTAGGGGCAGGTGCTTTCGTTTGTGGTGAAGAAACAGCTCTTCTTCGTTCTATCGAAGGTAAACGAGGTATGCCAACTCCAAAACCTCCATTCCCAGCTCAGAGTGGTCTTTGGGGAAAACCAACTGTTATTAACAACGTAGAAACTTGGGCAAATATTCCTGTAATTCTTCTCCGCGGTGCTGATTGGTTCAGTTCAATCGGTGATGCTGATTCTAAAGGTACAAAAGTATTTGCACTTACTGGTAAAATTACAAATTCTGGTCTTGTTGAAGTTCCAATGGGAATAACTCTTCGCGAAATTATTTTTGATATTGGCGGCGGATGTAAAAACGGCAAGAAATTTAAGGGTGTTCAAACAGGTGGTCCTTCTGGTGGTATTATCTGTGAAGATGAACTTGATACTCCAATCGACTTTGGTTCGTTAATCAAACTTGGCTCTATGATGGGTTCAGGTGGTATGATTGTAATGGACGAAGACGACTGTGTAGTTGATATTGCTAAATTCTACATGGAATTCTGTGTTGATGAATCTTGTGGAAAATGTTCACCATGTCGTATTGGTACCCGTCAGATGTTCAACATCTTGCAGAAAATTGCTGATGGTAAAGGAACAATGGAAGATTTGCAGAAACTTGAAGACATTGGTTCTGCAATGAAGAGTTCTTCTTTGTGTGCTCTTGGACAATCAGCTCCAAACCCAACCTTGTCTACCCTTAAAAAATTCCGTAAAGAATACGAACAGCACGTTTGTGAAAAGAAATGTGTTGCCGGAAAATGTAAGAATCTTCTTTCATACGTTATTGATGCTGATTTGTGTATTGGTTGTGGTTTGTGTGCTAAAAAATGTCCTGCAAATGCAATTGTTAATAATGCAGCAAATGAAGTTAAACCTGGAAAGAAACTTGCATGGAAAGAAATTGATCAGTCTAAGTGTTTGAAATGTGGTGCTTGTGCTGATTCTTGTAAGTTTAAGGCAATTGTAAAAAAATAGTAGATGGAGTTTTAGAATGATTGATTTGATTATAAACGGAAAAAATATATCAGTTCCAGAAGGAACTACAATCCTTAAGGCAGCAGAAAAAGCTGGTTTTAAAATTCCAACTCTCTGCTATTGTGATGATGTAAAAGCATGGGCAAGTTGTGGAATCTGTGTTGTAAAAAATGTTGATCCAAATACAGGACGTGCAAGAATGACTCGTGCTTGTTGTACAGCTGTAACTCCTGGAATGAACATTGTTACAAATGATCAGGATTTATTTAAAGCTCGCCGTACAGTTTTGGAATTGATTCTTTCAAGTCATCCTGATAATTGTCTTAAATGCGAACGTAATCAGAATTGTGAATTACAGAAATTAGCTTCTGAATTTGGAATTACAGATTCAAGATTTGATAAAATTGTAAAAGCCGGCGGTGTTGACGATTCTTATGATGAAATCGTTTTGAACCGTGAAAAATGTATCAGTTGTGGTCGTTGTGTTACAGTTTGTCAGGAAGTTCAGGGTGTATTTGCAATGGAATATAATCACCGTGGTGATAAAACTGTAATTGGACCTGTTGCCGGTGTAGATTTGGCTCATTCACCATGTATTAAATGTGGTCAGTGTGCTGTTCATTGTCCGGTTGGTGCAATCACTTTCAAAAATCCAATCCGCAATGTATTTACAAAACTTGCAGATAAAGAACTTACTTCTGTAGTTTCAATGGCTCCTGCTGTTCGTGCTGCAATTGGCGAAGAATTTGGTATGGCTCCAGGAACTTTATCAACTGGAAAACTTTATGCAGCTTTACGTGCACTTGGATTTAAATATGTATTTGATACAAACTTTGCTGCTGACCTTACAATTATGGAAGAAGGAAGCGAACTTTTGGAACGTGTAACAAAGGGCGGAAAACTTCCAATGTTTACAAGCTGTTGTCCAGGTTGGGTTGACTATTGTGAAAAGAAATTCCACGATATGCTTCCACATCTTTCTACATGTAAATCTCCACAACAGATGCAGGGTGCAGTTACAAAGACATACTTTGCAGAAAAGAACGGTCTTAAAGCAGAACAGATTTACAGCGTAAGCGTTATGCCATGTACTGCAAAACTTTGGGAAAGCCAGAGAGATAAGAACATGAGTTCAAGCGGAGTTCAGGATCATGATATGGTTTTAACAACTCGTGAACTTGCAATGCTTATTCGCGAAGCTGGAATTGATTTTAATAATCTTGCTGAAGAAAAAGCAGACAGTTTAATTGGTACATACACAGGGGCTGGTACAATCTTTGGTGTTACTGGTGGTGTTATGGAAGCTGCCGTTCGTACTGCTTATTTCCTTACAAATAAAAAGGAACTTGGTTCAGTTGAATATAAAGATGTTCGCGGAATGGACGGAGTTAAATCTGCAGAAGTTGATTTGAATGGAACAAAAGTAAGACTTGCAGTTGTTCATCAGATTAAGAATGTTGATGCAGTTGTTGAACAGATTCGTTCTGATTTAGCTAGTGGTAAAGAACCAACATGGCACTTCATTGAAGTAATGGCTTGCCGCGGTGGTTGTATTGGTGGTGGTGGACAGCCTTATGGAGTTACAGACGAAGTTCGTGCAGCTCGTGCAAAGGCTTTGTATACTGATGATGAAAAATGTACAATCCGTCAGTCACACAATAACCCAGAAATTACTGCAATTTATAAAGATTATCTTGGTGCGCCACTTGGTGAAAAATCACATCATTTGTTGCATACAACTTATACTGAATTACAGCAGTATAGATAATTATCTAATATATAGATAATTTATATAAAAAAGCAGATAGCAATTAGTTTTGTTATCTGCTTTTTTTTAACGGTTTTGCTATATTAGGCATGATTTGCCTGAACCAACATTGTCTTGAAATACTAATGATAAATTTATGAGCAGCAATGTTGTCTCAGGCAAAAAAAAATGCCCCCATATGGGAGCATTTTTCTATCATTCTTCCTGTTCTTAACGGAGTAATGAAAGTACGTTCTGACTCCCTCACTCGCAAGACTCGTTCGGAGCCAAAATGCGTGTAAAACCTAAAATTTTGCTGTCGCAAACTTTTTTAACGGTTTTGCTATTTTAGGCATGATTTGCCTGAACCAACATTGTCTTGAAATACTAATGATAAATTTAT
>CALAUH010000169.1 GCA_937892225.1 uncultured Treponema sp. | reverse complement strand
TTTATAAGACATAAATCAATCTGATGCTCAAGAGTTTTTATTGCTTCTTCAGAACGCATTCCAAGTAAACGAAGTTCAAAAACAGGTTTTTCTGATGATGTATTTGATGTAAAATCAACTTCAATTTTTGGAGATGATTGAGATAAATCATTTTTATTTTTAAGAAGAACTAAATCTTTCTCCTTTATATTCATCTTTACGCTGCCAAATTGTACAGTCCACAATCCTTTTTTTACAAGAGAAACAAGCACTCCTTCTGTCTGATTCAAACCAGAACGAACAATTGCTCCAGGCTGAAAAATTAATTTTTCTTCTGAAACAGATTTTTGATTTAAGATAACCGGTGTTGCAAGTTTTAATGCTTCTGAATTACTTAATTTTTTCTTTGTCTTTTTAGTAGAACCAGAATGTTTTTTTTCTGCAGCCTGTTTATCAAAAGCGGCCTGTTCTTTAATAAGTTTTTCTTCTTCAGTTTCAATCTTTTCATCAAGTCTTGTTACGTTTTGTTCAAGATCATTAATAAAAGATTTTACACTTAAAGTTTTTTCTCTTGTTATCTCCCCTTCTCTTAAAGTTCGAACAAGATTTTCAAGCTGTTTTCTGCTGTGAACCAAAAAATCATGCATTTCCTGCTGATGACCTTTTTTAAGCTGATTTTCTTTTTTTCGTAAATCTAAATCACGCTGTTTTAATTTTTCTTCTTTTTCAGCTAAAACAGATTCTTTTGATTTTGATTTTTTTATAATTTCATTTAACTCAATATGCTTTCTGTTTAACCCTCGAATTAATGCACTTACGTCAGCCTGTTCAGTTGCAATATAATTCCTTGCACTTTTACAAATCTCTAAAGGTAAACCATTTTTTTGTGCAATATCCAAAGCATGGCTTTCTCCAGGAACGCCCATTAAAAGATGATAAGAAGGTGATAAAGTATCCGCATCAAATTCAACAGAAGCATTTATACAAGAAGGATTTGTATATCCATAATTTTTTAAAATTCCCTGATGAGTTGTTACAAGGACAAAAGATTTTCGTTTAATCAATTCATCTAGAACTGCCATGGAAATTGCAGTACCTTCCTGAGGATCTGTACCGCTACCAAGTTCATCTAATAAAACAAGAGTTTTACTGTCTGCAAAAGTAACGGCCTGTGCAATATTTTTCATATGGCCTGAAAATGTAGATAAACTTTGTTCAAGAGACTGATCATCACCAATGTCTGCAAAAATATTATTAAAAACAGGTAAGCGTGTCCCCTCTGCAGCAAGAACTGGAAATCCAGATTGATTCAACATTGCAAATAAAGCAAATGTCTTTAACGAAACTGTTTTACCACCAGTATTAGGTCCAGTTATGATTAAAACACGTTTACCGTCCATAAAACGAATATCAATAGGGACAGCCTTCTCCATTAACAAAGGATGTCTTGCCTGTAACAAATATGGAGGTTCAGCATTTTCATCAGAACCACAATCTAAAGCATAAACACCATTATTTTGAATTCCCCATTTACATGCAGCAAATGTTGTATCGAAAAAAATCATTAAAGGAAGTGCTTTTTCAAAAAAAGGAATTGACGGTTGCAAAGAAGTTGTTAAATCCAAAAGTATTTTATTAATCACCTGGATTAATTCATTTTCTTTTTGTACAAGTTCATTACTGCATAAAACCGCTTCGTCTGGTTCAATATAAACAGTCTGTGCACTCTGAGAAACTTCATGTATAATTCCGTGTATCTTATTCTGCTGACTTGCTTTTACCGCTAAAACCTGACGTCCACCTCTTAAAACGGGAACAAAGGATTCTAAAACTCCAGATAATTTTTGATCACTGGTAAAAGTCTGCATTATATTTTTTAATTTTGCATTCAAACTGGAAATAGATTTTCTGATTGCAACAATCTCTGGTAATTCACGAATTTCTCCATCAGGAGTAATAATTCTAAAAATCAATTTTTCAGTTTCAGTTTCATCGGGTAAAATATCAATTTGTGATTTTAATATTTTTAAATTTAAAGAATCATAATGATTTAAAACTGACTGTCTTACACTTTTTACTGAAAGACAAAACTGTCCTAAAAAACGAACTTGTTCCAATGACAAAGAAGCACCGTTTGTTCTGATTATAGAAAAAAGCGGCTGAATAATTTCCCAGTTCTTTACAGGATTATTATGAGTTGTTTCAAAAAGAGTCTGCCATTCACGGCTTGCATTTTTATAAAAAGTTATTTTGTCAGAATCTGTAAAAGGTTCTCTTTCTAATAAAGAATTTTTTCCTTCCTGACTTACACAAAATTCTGAAATCTGCTGACGAATACGAAAATAATCAATTTCTGTTAGAGTTTTGTTATCCATAAAATCAAATTATATCATCTAGAAAAATAAGGTCAATAAAGCCAAAGTTTAATCTTCCCATTCACCGGTTCTAATCTCATTTGCTATACGTTTCCAGCTGTCATATCTTTCTTCTGTAATATCGCATCTTTCTACAGCAGCTTTAATTTCACAGCCAGGTTCACTTTGATGTTTACAACCTAAACCGAATTTACATTTACCGACAAAAGGTTCAAATTCTCTAAAATACAAAGCAACATCATCAGCCTGAATATCATCTAAAACAAAACGACGAATTCCAGGAGTATCAATAATATTTGCCTTACGTCCCTGTATTCCTTCTGTTAAAGTTTCATTCAAAGTTAAATGAATTAAAGTTCCTTTTGTTGTAGTATGATTTCCCCGTCCATATTTTTTAGAAAGGCTTCCTGTTCTTAAAACACAGGAATTATCCATTACATTAATTAAAGAAGATTTTCCAACACCAGACTGTCCGACAAAAGCACTCAAATGATTTTCCAGAAGTTCAGCAAATTCAGTCATTCCTTCTCCAGTTTTTGCAGAGATACGTAAAACTTTATAACCTAAATCCTGCCAGATAGAAAGACGTTTATCTATCTGATTAAATTCCTCTTCTCTTCCGTCAGTCTGCATTTTTTCGGCCAAATCCCATTTGTTACAAACAATAACCGGTGTAATTCCCTGATGTTCTGCCTGTGCCAAAGCTCTGTCTGTAAAACGTGGTCTAAACGGAGGTTCATCTGGAGTTGTAACTAAAATCAAATAATCAAGATTACTTGCTAAAAGCTGAGGACATCTTCCTTTTACATTCCATCTTAAAAAAGTATTCTTTCGTTTATCAAGAGAAATTATTTGACCTTTTTCATCATTTATAGGATCAATTTCTATCTGAACAATATCTCCAGGAGCCAAAGGATTATAAAATTCTTTCTCAGATTTTAAAACCTTTCCTTTAATTGTACAGTTACGTACAACCTCGTCATCACATTCAACAGTAAATAAATTATTTGTTCCTGCTATTATTAAACCTTTCAATTTTACCTCTTATGCCCACAAAAGCCACAAAACTAAAGCTGCAACACCTGTAGTTATAATTGTAAACGGAACTGCAACTTTTAGCCACAAAGAAAATTTCATTGGGTAACCTTCTTTTTTTACAATTCCCATACTTACAACATTTGCACTCGCACCAAAAGGAGTTAAGTTACCGCCAAGACAGCTTCCAATCAAAAGTGCAAACATATACAATTCTTTATTCATTCCCATTGCAAGAGCAAGACTTCCGGCAACTGGTAACATTGCAATAATATATGGAACATTATCAACAAAACCGCTGACAATAACAGAAACCAAAAGAATAATAACAAAACCAAGTAATTTTGAACCGCCACAGATTTTTGCAAGGAACAAAGCAAAGTCTTCCAAAAGACCAACTTCCTGAATTGCACCAACAACAACAAAAATTCCAAGAAGGAAGAAAATTGTTTCCCAGTCCAATCCCTTTATAAGCTCCCATACTTCTTTTTTAGATTTTTTCTGATTAAAAATAAACCATAAAATCGCAATCATCCCTAAAGCAAAAACATATAAACCGCTTAAATATTTAAAATCAGTTGGAATAAAACTAACCGCAGCAAGTCCAAAAATCATTGTTAAAAGGATAATAAAAGGTGTCCAAGAAATTACATTTGTTTTTTCTACCGAAAGTTTTTCTTTTGAATATTTTGCAAAATAGAAATAAAAATAAATACAACCTGCAATTAAACCTGATTGGATTATAAAGAAGATAGATAAAGTTCCTTTATGAATAAAGAAGTCATTAAAGTTATAACCGGCATATGAAGCAAAAATCATGCTTGGAGGGTCTCCTACCAGCGTTGCAGTTCCTTCAAGATTAGACATTACAGCAAGACCAATCATAAAATATGTCGGATTCATTTTTAGTTTTTTGCAAAGCGACAGAGCAATTGGTGCCATAACTAAAACTGTTGCAACATTTTCTACGAAGATAGAAATAATACCAGTCATTACTAAAATCAAAATTATAGCAATACCAGGATTTTTACTTGAATTAATAATTCCGTCTGCAATTCTAGAAGGCACATTTGAATACAAGAACAAAGCAGCTATTATCATACTGCCTAAATAAATTAAAATAACATTCCAGTTGATAATTTCAAACAGAGAATGAGATATAGAATAAAGATGTGTATTTATTCCAGAAATATTCTGTGGTAAAGCAAAAATTTCATTTGGAAAAACAATTCCCAAAATTATAACTAAACAGGCTGCAATACTTGTAAACAATACTTTCTTATTTTGAAAAGCAATTACAAAAACATACATTAAAACAGCTATTGCAAGTACAATCCATTTTAAACATTCCATATTTTACCTTCTTTTATCCATTTTCTATTTCATTAAATAAAGCTTCGTATAAAGCAGCTTTATCACTATTTGTATTTCTAATAGTATGAGACATTCTTTTTGCAAGCTGAAGTAAAACTTTATATCCCAAAATTGGTTCTTTTTCACACGATTCAATAAATTTTTTTCCAGACAAAGCAATAGTTGTACAATCAGAAGTTGCCACTACAGTTGCAGATCTTGTGTCTTTACTGATTAATGCAGTTTCTCCAAAAAAGATATTCATATCACTAGAAAGATTTGCAAGGGCAATTTTATCTCCAGCAGGTGTATTTCTAAAAATCTGAACGGAACCTGAATACAAAATAAAAAATAAATCACCATAATCCCCTTCTTTTATGATGATATCCCCTTTTTTATAATGTTTTAAAACCAGATTTTCGTAGACCAATTTTAATGCATGATAATCATTTTCTTTATTTACATTAAAATCAGAAAATAATTCAATTTTTAAAAGTTTAGGAAGTACAGTTTCAAAATTATCCATAGAATCTCCAAATTATCCTTTTACAAAAATTGCCTTGGCAAAAGGCTGAATAATAAAATCATCTGGGGGAGTTAAAACAGGGTCATTACTTTTTAATGTTTTAACTTTCTGTAAATTATCTACAATATTTTTTACATCAGGATTTTTCTGGGCTTCTCTTAAAGCATCTTTTCTTCGTTCATGAAAGTTTCCTGTATTTAATAAAAGTCCAATTAAAATTCCATGATTTTTTGACAAAGAAGATTTATAGTCTTTATAAGTTTTTCCAATAAAAGATGATGGAATTTTTTCTATAAGGATTCCAGATTCAGCATCATCACCGATTAACGAACGAATTACATTAGAATATCCCATTCCAGAAGAAGCTGTTGCAAGTAAAGAATATTCATAATCAGAAGTAAGAATGATTTCATCACAATGAGCCATATTAATATGATTCTGGAATTTAGAATCTGTAAGTTCTGCTGCAATATAAATAGAAGGATTAATATTTTTCATTGTTAAAACTGCAAGAACAGTTCTTGAATCAATTTCGAGCTGGGAATATTTTTTAGAATAATCAGAAATGATTAAAGCACGTTCTGCATTTTCTATATGTGCACGTTTTAAAGTTGATTCATCTGCAAAATCACCGGAAATATAATTAATTCCTTTAAAGCGAGGTTCTTCGCGGATTTTTTCCATATCTTCTACAGAAGCTTCGTTTATTAAAACAATTAAATCTGGAGTAATATCCGGGTTTGAATTTAAAACATAATCAAGGATTTTATCAAAACCACTTCTCCATCCACATAAAATAAACTGATTTTTCATAGATTTCAATTTTGCAAGCCCCTTGTCTTTTTTCATTTGCCTATCCATAAAGATAGAAGATATTTTACCGGTAATTGTACTTAATAAAAGCATTCCTAAAAGCAAAAGTAATGCAGCACCAAGACGTCCTGGATAAGATTTAACAACATAATCAAAATAACCGGCAAAGATTGCAACAAAAGTAAACCAGATTGAATCAAATTTTGTTTCAATTCCACTGTCGGTTTTAGTTTCAGATAAAAATACTAATGTTGTAGAAATTATAATAATAAAGAAAACAAGAAGAGAAATATAAGTGACTGGATTTTTCAAAATATACTTTATATCACGAAGAATTTTTTTTCTCTTCGCATCAGTTTTTTTATCCATATATTTAATATAACAAATTTTTTAAGAATACTCTAGACAAAAGCAAGGAGGGGAAACGAGCAAAGCTCGTTGGTCTTCCCCAACTTAGTACATAAAATTTTTTATTCTATCAATATTTGGATTATTAATATTTACTACTAATGGCCCTGATGATTTTTTATTGATAATTGTTACTTTAAATTGAAGTTTTTCCCAAAAATAAAAAATAATAAAGA
>CALAUH010000168.1 GCA_937892225.1 uncultured Treponema sp. | reverse complement strand
CTTATTACTGCAAAAAAAGGACTTGGAAAAACTTCTGTTCTTGTACAATTTGGAATTGATTCCCTTATTAAAGATAAAGCTTTATTACATGTATCTTTTGATCAACAGTCTTCAAATGTAATTTCCTGGTATTCAAGTATTCTTAGCGAAATCACAAAGAAAAAGAATATCAACATTGATTTAATCATAGAAGATATTATGAAAAAAAGAACTATATTAAATTTCAATCAGGAAACTTTTACTTTGCCTAAAGTCGTAAATACAATGAAATCTCTAAAAGAAGCAGAAATTAAAATTGATTCTATTGTTATCGATGGATTAAATCTTGCTGCTGTAGAATTAGATGATTTGAAATGTTTTGCAGATTATGTTAAAGACGAAAAAATGACTGCATGGTTTAGCTATACATCAGAAGCTTCAACTATAAAAGATACATTAGATTCTAAAAAAATTGATTATTTTACAACTGTAGCTCACCTTGCAACAGAAGGAAAAGATTTATCTTTGACTGTTATTAAAAATGGTGATGGTAAAGTTTCTTTAAATACAAAAACTTTATTAATCAGTAAATAAAATATCTATAAAACAAAAAAAGACTGTTCATTTATGAACAGTCTTTTTTTTATTACTGCTGATTGTCTATATCCTTCCATGGGAATAAGAAACTTCTGAGTTTTCTAGGTCCCAAAGCATCTTTATCATCCTGAATTAATTCATCCCAGGGAATATAATTTCTTTCTTTTTTTGTTTTGATTTCCGGATGTTCTTCCAGATAATCATATTTATATAATCTTATACGTAATGCATTTGCTTTATTAATTAAAATACCCGCAAATGATGGTAAAAATCCCATCATAAATACAGAAATTGCAGTTAAAATTATTGTGTAGAGAAAAACTAAAATTGAAAATCCTGTATTATCAAAAAAGATGATAAAACATTTTTTTAAGCATTTTCCAAAATTATTATGCATATTTGATCTTAATGGTATAAACCATTGAAGAGATAAAATACAAATAACTGCAAGCCAGAATAATAATGCACCTGCCATAAATGATATTATTGAATTACCCTGGAAAAAATAAAAGAATAAACATGCTACTAAAATTATTAATCCGACTCCAATCATAAGTCCAAAAAGAATTGCATCTTTTAAAACTCCGGGAATTGCTTTAAAAAAGTCTGCAATATGAACTCCGTCAAAATCAGCAATCTTTGCAGCCATTTCTCCAAAAGCGAAACATAAAATGCTTATTCCAATACATAATAATAAAAATAAAACGCCCTGAATTAACCAGAGAATTGCAGGAACTTCCTGATCTACCATTTCTGGTGTAATACCTTTTCCAAACAATGCATTTATTCCAGAACTTGCAAGAACAATTGCCAGTATAAAAAATAAACCAATAACATTTGTAATTAATACAAGGAGAAGATTATCCCAGCCATCACAAAAGCTTTTCTTAATTAAAAATCCATACATAATATTTTAAATTTAATAAAAAAAAGATATAAAATCAAGGATAATTAAAAATTATTTTCAATTCTTTCTAAGAAATTTACAAATAATTCTTTTTCATCTTCTGTAAAATCTGAATAAAATTTTTGTAAAAGTAAATTCGAAATTTCCTGTGTATTCTTATTATATTCCCTTCCCTTTTCTGTAAGCATAACGAATTTATTTCTTCTGTCATTTTCATCATACTGCATGCAGAGAAGACCGTCTTTTTCAAGTTTTCTAACAAGAACTGTCGTCGTAGATTTATCTCTATTTATTTTTTGTGCAAGTTCATTCATTTTTAATTTCGAAACCTTGCTTAACTGAAAAAGAATATTTCCATGAGAAGACGCATATTCATTAAAACCTTTTTTCTTTAACTCATTCATTAAAAAATTTGCAGTTAAAGAATGTATATGAGAAACCTTCGATATACTGTTTTTTATTTTTTCATCCATATTTATATTATAAAATTTAATTTTGAACTTGACAATAGTTTTATATAAAACTATTATATGTATATGAAAAAAATTACATTATCTTTATTATCATTATTGGTTTTATTTTTTACAGGATGTAATTCATCGAAAAATGAATTATCGGTGGCAGTTTTTGTACCAGGAATCATACAGGACAATGCATGTTATTCAATGCTCGTAAATGGTGTAAATCAGGCAGTTCAGACTTACAATGCAATAAATCCAGAAAAAAAAGCAGCAATTTCTATTATGGAAGCAGGTAACAATCAATCTGAATGGGCATCTCAATTAACACTTTTAGCTTCAAGCAAAAAATATAAAGTCATTATTTCTTCAAATCCTTCTTTACCAGATATTATTGAGCCTTTAACAAAACAATTTCCTAAAACGAAATTCATATTATTAGATGCAAGTCATAAAGAAAACAATAATATTTATTCAATTTGTTACAATCAATATGAACAGTCTTATTTAACTGGATACATGGCTGGTTTAATGTCTAAAACGCATAAACTTGCTTTAATTGCAGCACAGGAATATCCGGTAATGAATAATATAATTCTTCCTTATTTTGAAAAAGGTGCAAAAGATGCTGATGTAAATTCAAATGTAAGTTTTTTAGTGATTGGAAACTGGTTTGATGCAAACAAAGCTTCTATTATTGCAGATACAGCAATTAATGATGGAGTTGATGTTATTCTTCCAATCTGCGGCGGTGCAAGTCAGGGGGTAATCAATTCTGCAGTAAATAACAATGCTTATATTACATGGTTTGATGATAACGGTTTTTCTAAAGCACCAGGTACAATTATTTCCAGCACAATCATGGCACAGGATAAAATGGCTGAATTAGTTACTACCGCATTTTTAAATGATTTAATTCCTTGGGGAAAAAGCGAAATGGTCGGTATGAAAGACGGTTTTATAAAATTCATACAGGATGATGATTTATATATTAAAACTGTTCCAGAAGAAATTAGAAATAAAATTCAAACAAAAATTCAAGAACTTACAGAAAATGAATTAATAACAAATACTACTCCACTTTCTATAAATAAATAATTTTGTCTAAGGCACTTAAATGAATTTAGAATTACAAAATATAACTTTCAGCTATACAAAAAAATTGATTCTGAATAATTTAAGTGCTTTTTTTTCATCAAAAAAAATTCATGCAATCATTGGAGAAAACGGTGAAGGCAAATCCACTCTGGCAAATATTATCTGCGGTGAACTTACCAATTATTCAGGAAATATTTTATTAGATGATAAAATCGTTAGATTCAAAAATTCCACAGATGCAATAAACAATAAAATATGTTACGTTCATCAGCGTCCAATGCTTGCAGAAAACATTTCTATTAAAGAAAATCTTTTACTGGGGCTAAAAGATAAAAATAAAAATAACATTCTTACTCAGGCAAAATTCTGGCTAAAAGATATTGATATAAATACAACAGTTTCTAAAACCGGAAGTGATGTTAAATTTTTTACAAGTTTATGCAGTTCACTTTTAAAGAAACCTGAAATTTTAATTTTAGATGAACCATCCGCACTTTTAAGTGATTCTCAAATTATTTTTCTTTATCAGAATTTACAGAAACTAAAAAATGATGGTATGAATATCTTAATAATTACACATCATATGAAAGAAGCTGAACAATACTGTGATACAATCAATTTACTTAAAGACGGTTTTTTCCAAAATAAAAACATAAATAATAAAACACAGATTATAATCACAAATAATAATAACAAAAAAAAGTTAAAAAAAAATAACTGTGTAGAAATCAAAGATTTAACTTGCAGACCTTCTCTTTCACCTTCAATATATAATATCAATTTCAAAGTTAATTCAAATGAAATATTATGTATAAAAGGACAAAGTGAAGATGGATTATTAACTTTAGAAAATATTTTAATTGGATTAAATAAAGAAAAAAGTACGGGCAAATTAATTATTACAAACGATTCTAAAAAAACTTTTTCTTTAACTCCAAGTTTTTCTACAAGAACATTACGAAAAAAATCAGGATTAAAAGTTGGAATTATACCGACAGACAGAAAATATCTTGCTTCTAATCCGGACTTAAAAATTAAAGATATAATATCTCCTGTAAATCAAGACAAAATTTTCTGTGATGAAATCATTTTAAAATCAGAATTACAACTTGATAAAGAACAATATGCATCTGAACTTTCAGGTGGAATGCTTCAACGATTAATTTTACAACGTGAATTTTATGATAATCCAGATTTATTAATTTTATGTCATCCTTTACAAGGATTAGACCCATATTTTACAAAAAAAATTTCGCTATTAA
Source organism: uncultured Treponema sp. (assembly GCA_937892225.1). Lineage (GTDB taxonomy): Bacteria > Spirochaetota > Spirochaetia > Treponematales > Treponemataceae > Treponema_D. The sequence continues at coordinate 2,364 of CALAUH010000168.1, read as the reverse complement.
TAAAAGAACAGGCAGATTCTGGATCATGTGTAATTATTTTAACGGAAGGCGAATTTCCAAAAGAATTATGTACAAAATACTATAGATTAAATCATGGAAAACTGGAGGAAGAATAATGTATATTTTAGGAACGATTTTAAATCTTGCAGCTATCTACATGACTGCCTCTATAGGAAATGCATTTTTAATTAAAAGTGGTGAGATTAATCTTGCGGGCGAAGGACAAATTTACGCCGGTGGTTTTATAGCTGCAATCATCTTGAACTTAAAACTGCCTGTTTTAATAAATATGCCGCTTGCTTTTATTTTGGCAGGGACAATGGGGACAGCCCTCTCTGTTTTAAGTGCTATTCTTAAAAAATATAAAAATACAAATTATATGGTTACTTCCTTTTTAATATCCGCTTCTATTATTCCAATAATTGATTCTTTAATAAAAGACGTTTTTTCTAATATTGAAAATACAAATCTTCTTGCAACTCCATTTATCCTGGAAAAATATTATTTTTCATCATTATTCAAAAATTTTCCTGTAAATACGTATTTCTTTTATGCCATTATTTTATGCATTTTATCAGCATTAATTTTATATAAATCAACATTCGGAAAAGAAATAAATCTATATGGAAAAGCAAACAGATTTGCATTATACATCGGATTATCAGAATCAAAAATCTCCATATCGACAAGTGCTCTCTGTGGATTTTTCCATGGAATTGCAGGAGCAGCAGCAGTCTGTGGTATATATCATACCTGTCATACAAGTTTTTATATTGGATTTGGATGGAATTCTCTGGCAGTTGCTTTATTAAGTTTTTCAAATTTATATTTAATCATTCCTTTTTCAATTCTTATGGCAGCAATAATAACAGGTGCAAATTATTTTGCTTTCTTTAATAATTTTAATTTTGATATTTCTACATTAATTCAGGGAATCATCTTTTTTATAATTGCAATTTTTTCTTCAAAACTAAGAGGTAAAAAATGATTTTAAATATTCTGTCTTTTGCATGTCCATTTTTATTAGCCTCTACTGGTGCTTTATTTACACAATTTTCTGGAATGCTGGCTCTTTATTTAGATGGCTTAATTACTTTAGGTGGATTTACAACATATCTTTTTACATTTTTAACTAAGTCAAGTTTTATCGGAGTTATATTATCACTCACATTCTGTATTCTCTTTATATTCATCCTTACATTAATTATAAAAAAAACAAATGCTGATGTTTTTATTTCGGGATTAGGAATTAATTTACTTTGCAACGGTTTAACTTCACTCCTATCATTTTTATGTTTTAAATCCCGTGGCGTTTTATATTCTAAAGATTTTGTTTTCTCAGTTAAAAATATTCAGATAATAGAAATAGTGATTACATCAATCTTGATAATTTCTACAATATTTTTTATTAAAAAAACTCAGAAAGGAATTTATTTTAGAATCTGCGGCAGTGACAGTAATGTTCTAAACGTCAAAGGTGTTAATTCAAATTTATATAAAACTCTAAGCTGGATTATATGTACTTTTTTTGCAGTTATAAGCGGAAGTTTTTTAAGTTTCAGAATATCTTCTTTTGTTCCAAATTTATCTGGCGGTAAAGGATGGATTTGTCTTGCTTCAGTTTTATTAGGAAATAAAAAAATCTGGAAAACTTATACTTTTGTTTTAATTTTTAGCATAATTGATTTTATGTCTGCAAAATTCCAAAGCTTATTTACACAGATTCCAACTTCATTTTTTCTTTCTTTACCCTATCTTGTTGCATTGATTTTTATTATTCTACCGAGTAAAGATAAATAAAAAAAAAAGATATTGTCTCAGACAAAAAATCTGATTCAATATCTTTTTTGAAAATCTTACAGATAAATTCTGCGGCGTTAAACATTTAAGAAAATCTCTATAATTCAAATCATAATTCACCCGAAACGGCAATTTTGTCTCAATTTCTTCTCTTTTATCAATTTCAGCCCACTTATTCAAGGAGTCAAATAAATGCATCTGTAAACATTTTGTAAAATCGGAGATGAATGAATCAGAAGGTGAATTTAAATTTTTGATACATTCTTCGGCATAATCAATATCAACGCCACGATAAAGCAATATATTAATACTTTGCAAAAAGAAACTGCTATAAAATTTCCCACATCTCCAAAATTTTTCTTCCGTAAGACCAAATATCATTTCTATTTCCTCACGTAAGCTTTCCCGTCATTCACCACAATTTTGTCTTGACAAAACAAAGATACCGTCTTTGGTAAAAGTTTCCATTCAACATTCTCCATAATCCGCCTCTGAAGGATTTCCGGTGTATCATCAGGTTCAACAGGGACAGTACCTTGCATAATTATCGCACCTGCATCAGCC
>CALAUH010000167.1 GCA_937892225.1 uncultured Treponema sp. | reverse complement strand
TGATTAACTTTTATTACAAAATTAGGAGGTTAATAAAGTGAAAAAATCAAAAATTGTTTTAGGAATCTCAATTGCTTTAGCTTTTGCAGGTTCATTCGTAGGATGTAATCATTCTACACAAGCCGATATAAAATACGGTTTAAAAGTTGGAAATGGAAATTTAATTCCATTCTCTGAAGCATTACAATTTAATGCAGTTGCAGAAGATATCACTTACAATTCAGATGGTTCTGTCAGTTATATCGCAACAGCAGCAGGTGGTGCAGGTGGTGGAATCGCTTTCTATTTTACAGAAAAAGCTGATGAATCAATTATCAACACAGCAAATTATGAATCAGTTGATTTAGAATTTGAATTCAATCCTGTAGAAGAAAAATGGAATGCTGAAGCACAAGACCCAGGTTTCTGTTTAAGACTTCTTACATCAGATTCAACTGGTATTTTTGGTGGTGCTGTTGATGTAGAATATTTCGAAACTAATAAGAAATCTGGAAGTTTTTCTTATAATGTAAAATTTGCAGATACATTACCAGCAAGTATTGTAGATGCTTCTGATTATGATGGAATCAAAGCTTTCTGTATTAAATTCAATGATTACCAAAGAGGAAATACAGATGGTGATCAGCTCAAAGTTACAATCAAATCTGTAAAATTCAATAAAAAAGCAGGTGCCGGTGCAGATGTTCCTTTCGACGATGGTTTAACAGCCACTCAAAGAGGAACTGTTCAGTCTATTGAGTATTCATCAAAAGATTACACAATGACTGAAGATCCAGCAACATATAAAAAACATGCATGGGTTTATTTACCAGCAGGATATAATTCTGATGATACTGAAACAAAATACCCTGTTTTCATTTTAGTTCATGGTGCAGGCCAGAATGAAAATACATGGGGACTTTCAGACCAGGGTAACGGCGGAAAAATCAAAGGTTACATGGATAGAGGAATGGCAGACGGTTCTGTAACTCCTTTTATTCTTGTTGTAGCAACAGGCGTAGCAAGTTCAAACTGGGGTCCAGATGGTCTTGGTTATGATTTTCCAGGTTTTAATGCATTTGAAGGTGAACTTAGAAATGATCTTCTTCCATATATTTATGCTAATTATAATTGTATAGAAAATCGTGAAAGCACAGCATTTGCAGGACTTTCTATGGGCGGTGGACAGACAATAAACATTGCTCTTGGAAGTTGTCTTGATATTATTGCAAATTTTGGAGCTTTCTCTCCTGCTCTTATGACTCCTGAGTTTTCAACACTTGATCCTGATAATTATAAAATAAATATTGAAGAAAACTTCCCAGATTATAAAGTTAAAACTTTATATATGATTTGTGGAGATGCAGACAATATGACATATGCTCCTTTCCCTGCTTTCTGTGAAGCTATGGAAAATTGGAACAAAATTGAGGAAGATGGTTTCTCATACGATGTAGTACCAGGTGGAACACATGACTTCCCAGTTTGGTTCAAAGGATTTAAAAACTTTATTACAAAGATTTTTAAATAATTTGACTAATTACTAATTAATTAAAGACTGTTATTAAGAATTAATTTTTTTAATAACAGTCTTTTTTTTATATATTTATACAATAATGTTATTGATATCTACCTTCGCAAAAACTAATTATGATATAATATTATTATATGACAAATCCAAATTCACCAATTAAAATTGGAACTAAAACTATAAAAAACCGCATTACAATGGCGCCAACTGTAAAATTTTTTGCAGATGAAGATGGAATGGTTACTGATGAATTTGTTCATCATTATGAAGAACGTGCAAAACATGGTGTTGGATTAATCGTCCTTGAAGCAACATGTATTTGCCCGGAAGGAAGACTTGCACCTTCCCAACTTGGACTTTGGAATGACAAACAGATTGATGGCCACCGTAAAATTGTAGAAGCAGTTCATAAATACGGTACGCTGATTATTCCGCAGATTCATCACGGGGGACTTGGAACTCACCCAGAATGTGGGCCACTTACATCTCCTACAAAAACAAAATGGAACAACGGTAAATGCGAAACAGAAGCAGTTGAACTTACCCTCGCCGACATTGAAAAAATTGAACAACAGTTTGTAGATGCAGCAGTTCGAGCTCAAAAAGCAGGGTACGACGGCGTTCAACTTCACGGTTGTCATGCATATTTGATAAACGATTTTGCATCCCCTGTAAACAAACGAACAGATAAATACGGCGGAAGTCTGGAAAATCTAGCACGCTTTGGTTCTGAAATTATCAGCAGCATTCGAAAAGCCTGCGGTCCAGATTTTATAATTTCTATGCGCATTTCCGGAGCCGACCCGACACCAGAGCAGGCACCTTTAATTGCCGAAGAATATGTAAAAGCCGGCTGTGATTACCTTCAGGTTTCATGCGGAATTGGCGAATTTAACCAAATCCCTCACGACGAAAACTTACCTTACAATAAAATTGCTGCACTTGGCGTAATGATGCATGACCATTTCAAAGGACGCATTCCAGTTTCAACAGTAAATGGATTTAGAACACCAGAACAGGTTCGCTACATGTTTGAAAATGACCTTGTAGATACAATTGACCTTGCGTGCGGACTTTTAGCAGACCCTGCATTTACCGAAGCAATTTTGGATGACGCACCTTACGTAAAATGTTACAGCTGCCCACAATGTACTTACAGTCCTTTCCATAATCATCCTTGTCCGGCATCATTAAAACGAGGGGCTGGAAATTCTGATTGCTTTGATTTTAGCCACAGATAAACACAGATTGTATGTAACAGGATGGGAAGGATTAGAAGGATGATTGTTTCACAAAAAGAAGTAGCCCATTATCATCTCCCAGGGCTTTTTGAATTTTACGAACTTTACAGCAGATTTCTTCCGCTTTTCTATGAACACCGCGACTGGTTTTATGAATGGTGCGATATTGCTTCAATTTACGGAGCTCCAGCAGATTGTCTTTGGGGTGGCGGCCGCGTAGGTTTTGGTGAAAACAACGCCCACGAAGTTTTATCGCTTTTAAAAAAATACAATATTTCTGCACGTCTCACCTTCAGTAATTCCCTTCTTTGCCCCGTACATCTTGCTGATAAAAAATGCAACGAATTATGCAGACTTTTCCAAAATCACCAAATTAAAAACGGAGTAATCGTTCACTCAGACTTACTTTTAGACTACATCCACAAAAATTATCCGGAACTTTACCTCGTTTCATCAACAACAAAAGTCCTTACAGATTTTTCTCAGTTCCAGGAAGAACTAAACCGACCGGAGTTTTCTTATGTAGTTCCAGATTTTCGCCTGAACAAAGATTTTACCAACCTGAAAACTCTGTCTCAATCACAAAAAGATAAAGTCGAATTTCTTTGTAACGAATGCTGCGACATTAACTGCAATCAAAGAAAAAGCTGTTACGAAAATGTAAGTCGAAAAAGTCTTGGTGAAAATTGCCCTGACCACATCTGCAAAGCTCCAGGCGGCAACAACGGTTATATTTTTTCAAACGCAATGAAAAATCCTGCATTCATCGGAATTAATGACATCCAAAATACCTATCTTCCAGCCGGATTTACAAATTTCAAACTCGAAGGCCGCAGTCTTGGAAGTGCAATCATCCTGGAATTTCTGCTGTATTACCTTACTAAACCCGAACATCAGCTGGAAGTTCGTGAAAACATTTATCTGGACGGTATGCTGGATTTGTTTTAATCAAACTGAAAAAAAACTAAATTGTAACTTTATAGAACCAATTTAAAAAAAAGAATAAAGTGATTATCGAGGCCCTAACTTGAATAAAGCAACTCAAATAAACATGACAGAAGGTTCCATCGTAAAAAATCTTCTGAAATTTTCCATTCCAATCATTTTTTCAAATATTCTGCAGCTTTTGTTTCATGCAGCGGATGTTGCTGTCATTGGAAGATTTGCAGGCTCTACTTCACTTGCGGCTGTCGGTTCAGTTGGTTCGCTTGTAAATCTGTTTGTAAATCTTTTTGTAGGAGTTTCAGCCGGTGTAAATGTAACAGCAGGTAAAAGTTTTGGTGCAAAAGATTCAAACAAAATCCAGAAAATTGTACATACAAGCATTTTGCTTTCCATCATCTTTGGAATAATGATTACAATTCTGGGACTTACTTTTTCAACTCCGCTTTTACGACTTATGCATTCCCCAAATGAGGTTCTTCCACTTTCTGCAACTTATCTTCACATTTATTTTATGGGGATTACCGCAACTTTAATTTACAATTTCTGCAACGCACTTTTAAATTCAAAAGGTGATACAAAAAGAGGATTATACATTTTGGTAAGTGCCGGCATTCTCAATCTGATTTTGAATCTGCTGTTTGTAATTAGGTTCAAAATGGATGTAGCCGGCGTCGCTTGGGCAACAGTTATTTCACAAGTCTATTCTGCAGTTTTTATCATCATTCTTTTAATCCACGAAACAGGTGATTATCATTTTTCAATAAAAAAACTTTCTCTCGATTTTCCAAGCCTTGGTCAGATTATAAAAATTGGACTTCCAGCAGGACTTCAGGGGGTAATGTTTTCTATCTCAAACATCCAGATTCAATCTTCTATAAACTCATTCGGGACAACCTTGATTGCCGGAAATGCCGCTGCCTGCAGTCTGGAAGATTTTCTTTACCAGTCGATGGGCGGATTTTCTGCAAGTAATTTAACTTTCTGTTCTCAAAATATCGGAGCTAAAAAAACTGACAGAATTAAAAAAGGAATTGCAATATCTTTGCTTTTTACTTTTGCAACAGGCATTTTTCTTGGCGCTTTATTCTTGATTTTCGGACGAAATTTATTAAGCATTTATTCACAGGATTTTAATGTCATAGAAGAAGGAATGAAAAGGATGATTGTAATTATGCCGACAATTTTCATCTGCGGGTTAATGCACGGACTTGGAAATTCAATCCGCGGAATTGGACATTCTTTAATGCCTGCAATTTCAATTACAATCGGCTGCTGTGTTTTCCGAGTATTCTGGATTGCCGTAATTTTCCCAATCTTCAATACACCATTTAATATTTTCGTAAGTTATCCAATCAGCTGGTTTATTACAAGCGCAACAAATCTTGTTTTCTTCCTGTATTATTTGAAAAAATTGAATTGTGAAGTATAATTATGAATGGGAGTCAACTATGCTTTATAAATTACCTGATGAAAAACTAGACCTTGTAAAACCTTTGTTCAAAAAAATGCAGCCAAATAATTCTTCGCTTTGGAGTTATTTTTTAGGCGACAGACCTGGCAAAACTTTTGTAGATAATATCGAAAATCCAACCCGTGCAATTTCCATCATCAGCTGGGACTGGACTTATATAAGCGATGATGCAGATTTTGAATGGATTGAAAACGCACTGAAGGAACTTTCTAAAGAAGCACATATGCAAGTTATATGGAATCTTGCTGAACGACCACAACGTCCTTCCTGTATAAAAGGTATAACTCCACGTTACGATTTTACAGAATACAAAAAAACAGATGTAAAACCAGTTGATGTAGAAATCAAACGCATAGACAAAGAGCTTATCGAAAAATGCGAATGGAAAGGAATGATGGAATGGAAATACAGTTCCATTGATTTGTTCCTGGAAAGAGGCTTTGGTTTTGTTGCAGTTCAGGGGGACAAAATCTGCAGTGAAGCATATTCTTGCCGAGGTGACGGAGTTTATGCCGAAATGGGTGTAATTACTGCAATTGATAAAAAACGACAGGGTTTTGGTTTTGCAGCATGTCTTAAAGTTCTAGAAGAAATTGAAAAACTAGGATTAAAACCTACCTGGAGCTGCGACCGCGATAATGACGGCTCAAAAAATCTTGCAGAAAAACTTGGATTTATAAATCCAACACCTTACGAATTCCTCTGGATTCCAAAACAGGAAGAATAGTTTAATTGAATGGTAAAAATTTATAAAGGATTTTATGGCAGAAAGAAGTAGAAGTGTTGCAATAGTTATTCGTAACGGTAAACTACTAATGGAAAAAGTTCATTATTCAGGAAGAACTTTTTTTACAATTCCAGGCGGTGGAATTGAAGATGGAGAAAATCCGGAAAAAACTGTTATCCGCGAACTTAAAGAAGAATGCAAAGTTGATGGAAAAATCAAAAGACCACTTGCTGTCCAGCATTTTCCAGATGGAAGTTCTGTATATTCTTTTGAAGTTGCAATTCCAGATGACCAGGAACCAAGTCTTGGTTATGATCCGGAAGAAATAGGCGCCGAAAATCCTGCTTTACAGGAAGTCCTCTGGAAAAGCCTTGATGAACTAAGTGAAAAAGACCGTGCATTTATGTGGAGCTACGGTTTAATCACAGTTGAAAATTTCTTTAATGAAATATGCAGCTGGGGTGATGAAATAAGTTATCCTAAAAAATAATATTATTTTACTTCTGTTATTTTAATTGCAAAATTATTGTCGATAACATATATTTCTCCATATCCTGCAACTTTTCCATCTTTTATTATTTCACTTGGGTAACCTGCAAAAGTATTTAATTCTAAGACTATTTTTTCTTTTATGCTTTCTATTTCTTCTTCTGTGTGATAGCAGGAACCAATTCTTACCGCAATGTAATTTTCATTTATATAAGTCGTATCTGGAATTTCTGGAAAATCTAAAACTCTTAAACCGAATTTATCATTAATTACTACAGCTTCTCCTGTATGAATAATTTTATTGTTATAAATTAAATTCAACGGCTCATAATATTTTTTATCAAATGCTATAATATTTCCAACTTCAAATTTAATCTGCTCATTACTAAATCTACCGATTTCAACAAAAAGATTATTTTCAACTTTTTTCGTACTGATTTCTTTTAAATAATGTATGCTTGGCTTTTTCCAGTCAAAACCAAAAAATGATGCATTTCTAAGTTCGTCCATATAAGAATCACTAAGCTGAATATTTATCCATCCTTTTGTATTATTTATATTAATTTCATAACTGATAAGACAGCACATTTCGCTTCTAATTTGATTAAGCGTAGAAGGTGATGTTTTTACATCCGTAATGGATTTTAAAATTCTATTTTTAGTTTCTGCAGAAACATCAGGAATTTTTAAAAATAAAGATTCATTCAACAATTTATTAATTTCTTTTATAAAAAATTCCTGCATTACATCAAGGTCAAACTTTGAAACTGTTTTATATTTTTCATAATTTTGTTTAAGCAAAGTTTTCCCAATTTCAGCATCAACTTCAATTACAAAGCCTGAATTACTATAGTCAAAATCATAAATAAAACAATGTGATGAAATAGAACGCTGGAATTCAAGATTATTTAACTGATCAACACAACTTATGGTAAAAACACATGTTTCATTTAAAAGACTTGCAAACGCAGATTCCATCTTTTGACCTAAATCCATAAAGAATTTCCAGATTGCAACTAAATCTTCTTGTCCCCATTTAGCCGGACGTGTAAAATCATAAGTTTTTATAGTTTTTCCAGGATATTCACATGCTAAAGTTGTAACTGCAGGGACTTCTCCATTTATTATCTGTTCAACTTCGACCCCAAGCACTTTTGCTAGAACTGGAATTACAGAAACATCCGGACATCCGTCGCCACGTTCCCATTTAGAAACAGCTTTATCTGAAACATTTATCTGTTCTGCAAGTTGCTTTTGAGTAAGGTTTTTTCCATTTCTTAAAGAACAAATTAATTTACCGGTTTTTACTGCATTCATTTTTTACTCCTTCTAAACAGGGACAATTCTTTTATTATAATTTATAAATTTTTTCAATAGTACAATAAGGTAATTCAAGATGAACAGTTTTTTTACCAACAGGAACGCAGATATTCAAAGTTGTTTCATTTTCAATCTGACTTTTATAGATTTTTTCATCAGATTCTGTAATTTTTTCTTTAATCAAATTACTTACTATTTCACCTTCTTTTTCATCACCTTTTTCTGTAGCAATTTTACAGATATTTTTAATTTCATTAATTTCTAAACCTTTGTTTTCCTGCATCCATTCTCTGTCACAGAAATTATCAACAAAAGATTTATAGCCGGAATTAACAAAAAACATATTCACACTGTTATAAGCTTCTGGTGAATATTCTGATAAAGCACCTTCATTTGGAATAACAAGTAATTCCATTCCATCAATCTTTTTAGCTGTTTCTGGAAGCACTTCAAGAATGTTTCCGTTTTCATCTCTTTTCATCATATTAAACTCCTTAAACATATCGACCTAACGATAAAATTATTTTGCTCTCTTAATTTCCAGAGCTTAACATCATTATTGTCATACCTTAAAAAAAATTCACCCGACAGATAGTAGAATTGAGTAGAATTTAAAGTAGAATAATAAAATTATAGCACGATATAACATAAATTCTACTTTAAAATTAAACATTTCAAAAATAATAAAACTGATGTAAAATATTTTTCATGCAGAATAAAACAATCAGCTGGAATGAAAATTTCTGGGACAAAACACAAACTAAAGCAATTCAAGGACTTTGTGCACTTGGGATAATTTTTCATCACATGGCTCAAAAAACCTGTGCACCTTGGTTACCAGAAGCATATGTTATTCACGGATTAGAACCTTTTTTAAATTTAGGATTTTTATTCGTCGGCATTTTCTTTTTCTGTTCAGGATATGGACTTTATAAAAGTATAAAATCAAATCCTGATTATTTAAAAGGATTTATCGGAAAACATTTTAGACCAATAATTCTTCTTTTTATCATTTCAAATTTCTGTTTTTATACAGTTGGTCAGGAATTCAATCATTATTCATGGTTCATATTTGCAATTTTGTATTTATATTTTGCATTCTATATAAGTTTTAAATTCTGTAAAAAAGAATCTGCTGCAATCATCTGTCTTACAGTTTTTATTTTTGCTTATATTATTTGCTGTGAAATATTAGTCGCTGGTACATGGTGCTATAATACAATCGGCATTTTTCTTATAGGACTTCTTTTTGCAAAATATGTAGATAAAATCACAAAATTTATAAGAAACAAATTCTGGTTTTCTCTGATTGCCAGTATCATTATTCTGGCTGTTAGTTTTTTTGCATCACTAAAATTCAATAAATTTATTTATACAACAGATAAAAAAAGTTTATATGATTTATTCAGATTCCTGACTGTAATTGTCCAGTTTATTTCATCAACTGCTTTTTCAGTTATCTTTTTTATCATAAATCAGAGAATTAAAATTCAGAACAAAATACTCTTATTTTTAGGTTCATTATCTCTTGAATTATATTTAATTCATGTTTTATTTGTAGAAATATTTTCTTTTGCATTTGTTAATCCTGAAAATAAAGCAATCTGTTATATCAGCAATTTATTTTTATATATAATCGCCGTTTTAACAACAAGCATTTTAAGCGCATACGGACTTTTCTGGATAAAAAAAGGGGCTCATTATCTTTATACAAAATTTGACAATATTTTTGCAGCTATGCGTCGTGATTTCAAAAAAGTCTGCATTGGTATATTAATAATTTTTGCAGCTACCACAGGCATACTTATAATCAGCAATATAACAAAAGCAAGTGCCTTAAACGAACACATAAATTCTTACAAAGAAGAAAACATCACCTATATTCCTTTAGATGATGATAACAATTCTAAAATATCTGTCTATCTTACCGGCGAAGGCACAGAAACAATTGTAATTTTACGTGGATTTTATGATCCATGCCCTACTCTTTCCCAAAAAGCCCTGGCAGACGAATTTTCAACTGATTACAAAATTGTTTTAATCGATTTTCCTGGAAGTGGATTCAGTTCTGATTATAAAACAGAACGTACTGTAGAAAATATTTGTTCAGAAATTCATACAGTTATACAAAAACTAGAGCTAACAGATTACACTATTCTTGCAGAAGAAATTTCTGGATTATATGCACTTTATTATGTAAACAAATATCCAGATGAAGTTCAAAAAGTTATTACCATCGATTCTGAAATTACGAGCGTTTTACGTGCACAAATTGCATCTCAACATTCAACAATTTTTGAATACAACAGATATTCTAAAAAAACAGCAGATTATTACTATGTTCTCGGAAGAATTATAAATTCTTTAGGATATAAAACCTTAGTCTGGCCTTTATGGCAGCCGTTATTTTCACTTGGAACAGGTCAAAAAGATGACGAAGTTGCCTGTGAACTTTTCTTCAAAAACTATTCTAACAAATCAACAAGAAATGAACGTATAAATGAAATGCAGAATTATCTTGATACAGAAAATTTAACTTATCCTTCTGAAATTACAGTAATTGATTTTGTCAGTGAGCACAGAAAAAAATCCTTTGAAAAAATCGATATTGATTTATATGAAAATTTAAATAATCTTTGCAAAAATAATTCTAATCACAAAATTATTAATTTAGTAGATGCAATTTATTGTGTTACAAATAATCCAAAAGCAATAAAAAACATATTGATGAATAAATAAGATTTACTATATTATAAAAAAACTCGGGAGAAAAAATGTTCGAAATTAAATACTGGACTCTTTTTTTTATTATTATTGCAATTTGGTTTTTTATTAGATTGATTATAAACTTACGAAATAAAAATTTTTCTCTAAAACATGAAGCAAAAATGTTGTTAGTGCTTTTAGGAATCGTGGTGATTGTAAGAATTGTTTATTTTCCATGGCATCATGTTAATGGGAAAATTGATACTTTAAAATTCGACAGTTCAAAAATTCTGCCGTTCTGGATTAATCTTGTTCCTATTATTCATCTTTTTGATATTTACGACGGATGGCAGATGAATATTATTGGTAACATCACAATGTTTATTCCTATTGGAATTTTCTGGCCACTTTGTTTTAAAGAATTAAATACAATTGGAAAGTCAATTTTAGCCGGCGTTGGTTTCCCTCTTTTTATTGAAATTACACAGTTGTTTTTCTACGAACGCTGCACCGACATTGATGATTTACTGATGAACACAACCGGGTATATAATTGGTACATTGATTTATTTTGGAGTTAGAAAATTATGGTACAGATTTTCGGAACGTTAAAAAATTTTGATGTAAAAACTGCACAGCGTTGGTTTAGTGAACGCCGTATTCCAGTTCAGTTTGTTGATTTGAAAGAAAAAGAAATGAGCGCCGGCGAGTTTGATTCTGTTGTATCAGCTTTGGCAAAACAATATGGCAGCCGTTCAGACGCAATTGCAGAATTGATCGATAAAAAATCTAAAGAATACAGTTCGATTGCGTACCTTGACGACAGCGAAATTGAATCAAAACTTTTTGAAAATCAACTTAAACTGATGAAGCAGCCCGTTTGCCGCAATGGAAAAACAGAAGCTACCGTTGGATTACAGCAGAAAATCTGGGAAGGATGGAAATAAAGACTGGCAAATAAATAATTATTACTTGCAGCGACTGATTTATTTTACAATTCCACCATGAAAATACAGCTCGTAGATTTTATTATCAAGATAGAAAATTTCTTCGTAGCCCTGGAACCATTCAAAACTTCCGTCAACTTTACAGTGGTAAGAATAATCGCCGTTTTTGTAGATGGCAGGTCCTCGGTAAGGTGCGCTGGCTGGAACATTAAAAAGTGCTTCCTTCAAAAAATCGCCGGAAAAGTTTTCGCCAGTAACACGGCCGCTGTAATTCATTGACCAAAGCGGAATGCTATCTTTCCACAACGCTTCTTCGCCGGTAAATTTTTCGCCGCCAAGAAAAGTGTCTATGTATAGAAGATTGCCTTCTTCGTAGCGCAAGTCGTGAGATGCCGGGCGAGATGATGTAACTTCTGCACCGTGACCAGCGTAAGTTTTTTGTTTTGCTCGGATTAAAAAAGAAACTAAATCTGATTGCTCAACTTCCGGACTTTTTTTCAATGCGCGGTTACATTCATCATCATCTTTTACAATTCTGTCCAGCGAGATTCCGTACAATTTACTTAATCCGATTAAAGCATCGAGTTCTGGAATTGCAAGACCGTTTTCCCATTTGCTTACGGTTTGGCGCGCAATGTTTAATTTGTCTGCAAGTTCTTCCTGAGAAAGGCCATTTTGTTTTCTTAAAAGAGAAAGTTTTTCACTTAAAATCATTTTTCACCTCACCGATAGAATAAGCTCGAACGTAAATATTATACACCATTTTTACGTGGAATAAATGTAAGGTTAAGGTGACAATGAGGAGATTCATCGAGCGCTCGGTAACATCACTTCAAATACCCGCCGTAACACCAGCCGGTTGTTCCAGATTTTATTTCCTTGCCGTTGCGGTCTTTGGATCCTTTCTGGACTTCTACTTTTACCCAGTTACTGTCTATACCGTCTATGGTTTCGGCTTTGCCTAGTTCCAGGATTTTTACTTTTGTTCCGGCCTGCATTACTGTAAGAACAGATGTTGTTGTGGCTTCGCCGGAGCGGAGTTTTAGGTTTTCGGTGACGGACATTAATTTATTTGGGGAGACGTTGGTGGATGGTTGTGATCGTGATGATGATGTTGTTGTCGCAGAGTTATTTCCATGCTTTGGCATTACTACTTTTGATAAATCTTTTGATTTACCAAGAATAAAATTTTCTATCTGGTCGCAGGCTTCTGGTGTAGTGCGAACTAATGTCTGGAAAAGATTCTTTTCTGATATTTCATCGATGTACATGTTCATGTAATCACCATCGATTGTGAAAATTACTTTGAATGGAGTTGCCTTTTCATAAAGAGGGAGAAATTCTGGTTGATTAGGATATGCTAAATTTTTTTTAAGATAATTAAAAGAATTTGAATACATTTCTTGAACATTGTATACAATTTCTCTATCAGATACTTTCTCTAAATATGCTAGAAAATCTACATTGTTGTAACCTCTATTTCCAAAAATAACAAAATAATAATCACTAAAATAATAACGTTGTATACCTATAAAACTAAACCATGTAGCAATATAATCTTCTGTACTGTTTTTAAAATTTTTCCAATATGGTTCATATTTTAATATATCATTTTTAATATTATTACTTTTTAATAAGTCATAATAATATGAAGGTATCCAATAATCTTTATTAATATTT
Source organism: uncultured Treponema sp. (assembly GCA_937892225.1). Lineage (GTDB taxonomy): Bacteria > Spirochaetota > Spirochaetia > Treponematales > Treponemataceae > Treponema_D. The sequence continues at coordinate 422 of CALAUH010000167.1, read as the reverse complement.
TTAGGGATTGCATTAAGGTTAGAATCTAAATAAACATTCTCAATAGGTATATACATATTTTTATCATATTTATTACTATGTAATCGTATCACTATTTTTAATGGATTTTCTATATCAACACCAATTCCACCATTATCTGTACTTTGCGTAAAAAAATCATCTTCCTCAAATTGATAATCTTTATGATTTAATTTATCGTTTAAAGTAAAATTTTGTTTTGGTTTAAATATATTTTCATTAGAAAATATTGAAAAAGAAATAAATATGTAAATTATAATTGAACTAATTCTTTTTTTCATTTTTTTGTATCCTTTGCATAAGTTTCTGAATAATCAAATGGATTTACTATTCCACAATAATCAATAAAAATTTTCATATTTTTTCCAAGCGCCCCAGTGCGGGCGTCCACATAACATTGTTTT
>CALAUH010000166.1 GCA_937892225.1 uncultured Treponema sp. | reverse complement strand
AAAAACATTATTTAGTGTTGCCGCTGTTTTTATTCCAATGACGGTAAATGTTCCAAGGCCTATTGCATCAATAATTATCAAAAGTATATTATCAACATTTATATGTTTTCTGTCGTTATACAAAACTTTTTGATATTGATGTATATTCACGTTTGTTCGAAGAATATAAACGTTTCATTTCCCGTACAAGAACAATTACAACTTTGTCGGAAATTGCTTCTACAACAAAGGAATGGGAACAGCTTGCCGTAACACAGCAATCCTTCCTTCCTCAGAAAATTCCAAATATTCCAAAACTAAAAATTGCTACATATTACCGTCCTTTAGTAAACGTATCTGGAGACTATTTCTCAATTCTTCCAATTGATAAAAACAGAACTCTTCTTATGCTTGGAGACGTTTCTGGTAAAGGTCTTCCTGCTGCCCTTATTATGGGTTTGGTAATGAACACTGTAAAAATTATTGAAGATAAGGAAGATTTAGTTGGTGTAATTCATGCTATTGATAAAGCTATTAAAGGAATGCACCTTCAGGATAAATATACTGTATTGTTCCTTAGTGTTATTGATACAGAAAAAATGAAAATCAGATATATTAATGCTTCCATGTCTGATCCTATTATTCTTTCACCTTCTCCAGATGGCTATAGAATTAAACCTCTTACATCGAATGCATCTTTGGTTGGTATTCTTGATATGGGTGATGTAACTGTTCAGGAAAAACGTCTGTTCCGTGGTGATACAATTCTTATGGCAACTGACGGTGTTTCTGAAGTAATGGATGAAAGTGGAGTAGAACTTGGTGATACAGATATTTTCAAAAAAACACTTATTGCCGGTGCAGGAAAAGCTCCTCAGGAATTTGTAAATGATATTGTAGAATTAATTATGAAGTATAATGGCGATAAAAAACTTCATGATGACGTTACTATGATGGTTGCTAAGGTAGGTTATTAATATGATATATTTTGCATTAAACTTTGTTATTGCTGCGTCATTCGTAATTTTAACTTTTTTGGTAGATAAAAAGATTAAAGTTGACCGTACGGAAACTAACTTTCTATTAGTACCTCTTTTAACAATGTGTGTTTCTTCCATTTTATTTTTATTAAACATGCTTTTTAAAAATATGTGGTTTGATTCATTAATCTCTCAGTTACTTAAATTGAATATCTTATTAGATGCAATTTTTATAATCATGTTAAGTACTGGTTTTATATCATATGCTATAAAAAGAAAACCTCTTTTTATAAAAGTGTTACAAATCATTTTGATAGTACTTGCATTCATTTGTATTTATTTTGTATTTAATAGAAACTTACCAAAAGAAAATGTTCATTTTGATAAAGGGTGGAACGTACTTGTAAATTCATCATATTTATTTATTGGTGAATTAAGAACGGTTTTGCCTTGGAAATCATATAATATTTATATTTTCTTCTTTTATTACTTTGTTCCTTTTGTTTGTTACTTGTTCTTTGTTTTACTTCAGGAAAAAAGCAGCTCACCAATTCAGAGATTCCAGGGTTTCCTTATGGGTGAAGGAATCCTTCTTATGTGGGCAATCAGAATCTTTATAAGTTTTGTTTCTAAAGCTAATCCTTCTTTTGAATGTTTTATCCGTATAGCTTATCTGTTTATGCTGATTATTATCGTAATGGCAATTCAGAAAACAACAATTCCTTCTGGTAGAACAATTTTTGTAAATCTTATAAAGATTTTATTTTCTTATTTAATTCCGGCATTTATAGTTGGTTTTGCATCAGCTATGTTGCAGCCGGTAAATGGTGTTATTAGTCCAAAATTTATTATCCTGTTCATTTTAATAGCTATTGCTGCAGTTTCTTTTGCAATTGCCGTCGGACAGTTCTTTGCATCTTCATCACGAATGTATAATTCGGATTATGGAAAAGCATTGGAAAAAGAACTTGCATCTATAGACTATAATGATGAAATGGATTTGATTACTAACCGAATGTATGAAATCTTCCGTAAAAATGTAGAAGCTTCATCGGTTAATGTTTATATTCTTGGTAATAAGGGCGTATTGGAAACTGCATATTCATCTAATGGATTGCAATTGACAATTCCTGTAAATACTCCTGTTTTTGATGAACTTTTGAATATTAATAAATCAGTTGTTATTTTTACAGAAATTGGTAATAAACATGAAATTTCTGTAATTGATGAACCTCTTACTAAATTCTTTGAAACAACAAAATCTGATGCAATGTTTATCTTAAACGAAGGACGTAATATTTTAGGTCTTATTACTCTTGGTAAAAAGATTTCTGGAGACCATTATAAAGAATACGATTACAATATTTTTACTAATCTTTATTCTTATTTCTTCGTATTTGGATATTACATGCGTAATATTGCTAACAGAGAAATTATCAGTATTGTAAATCGTGAAATTAAGATGTCTTCTCAAATCATTACATCTATTCAGGAAAATATTGATCATATTAAAACTGATAAAGTTGATACTGGATATATGATGGTTCCTGCTCACAATATTGGTGGTGAATTTATTGATATGATTCGTCTTACTGATACAAGACACTTGTTCGTTGTTGGTGACTTATCTGGAAAAGGTATTGCTGCTTCTATGAATATGGTCATCTTAAAATCTGTTATTCGAACATATCTTGCAGAAATTCATGATTTTAAGGAACTTGTAGTAAAAATTAATACATTTATTCGTGAAAGTTTTAGAAAGGGTACAATTTTCGCAGGTTTATTTGCATTAATCGATTTTGAAACAGATACAATGTATTATATTAACTGTGGTATTCCAGCCTTAATGCTTTATACCCAAGTATATAATAACGTTATTGAAATTCAAGGTTCTGGACATATTTTAGGATTCGTAAAAGATCTTACACCATTCGTTTCTGTAAAAACTACAAAACTTAATAAAGGTGATGTAATCCTTGCATGTACAGACGGTCTTGTTCAGTCACACTCACTTCGTGGTGAACAGTTTGGTAAAGAAAGAATTCAGCAGTGTGTTTTGGATAATTCGACATATCCTGCACAGCGTATGGCTCAGTTTACTTTTGAAAGTCTGACTAAATTTATGCAGAAAGAAATGGAAGATGATGTTTCTATTCTTGTATTAAAATATGGTGTTTCAAGTTATGAAGAAACTCCTGTGCAGGAAGAAGAAGTTCCAGCTCCAGAACCAGAGCCTGCAGCAGATGAAATTGATCCTGCAGAAATGGAAGCAGATGAAAATGAAATTGCAAAAGAATTTATGGATTCACAATTAAATGCAGTTGGTGAAGAAGTAGTAGAAGGTGCATCAATTGAAGATTTTACTAAAAATGCACCAAATGCACTTGCAGATTCATCAATTCCGGGAGAAGCTGACAATGCATTTAATGTAGAGCCTACTTCAATGCCAGAAGCTGAAAGTATAGAAGATTTTGCTTTTGATCCGGAAAATCTTGATTTAGACGATATGTTTGTTAATTCTGCTGATGAAAATATGAAGAAAGAGGAATAGACCATGGAACAATTAATTACAACAGAAAAAGAAGGTACTAACTATAAGTTATTTGAGCTTTCTGGAGCTTTGAATGCATACACATTAGGTGAATTTAAAGATACATTATATAACAGTGTTGCAAAAACTAACGTCGTATTAGATATGTCTCACTTAATAGAATTAGATGCTTCAGGTATAGGTTTATTAATGGCAGCTTTTAACGATAGTGAAACAAATGGAACTAAATTATATTTTATGTCCATGTCGAATGAATCAGAAAAAGCAGTGGCAGCAACAGGATTTAAATATTTATTTAATCTTATAAATTCAGTAACTGAAGTAAAATAATAATATACAAATTTACAAAGATAAAAAAAAGAAACAGGATTAGAAGGATAGATAGGATAATAATATCCTTAACATCACTTTAATCCTGTTTTTTTTATTTCTGATTATAAAAAATTTTTCATAAATACAATAAAAAAGAATTGTTAAAAAAGGAATGATAATATAAATTATTTTTTTCTATAATAATTAAAATGGTACAACATAGAATACAAAACATTCCACTTGCTAGTTTTGGGTGTATCCTCATTTATAATCCTCGTTAAAAAAAAGACTTTTATGTTGGAAGAACAAAATGTTTTTCTTCTTTACGAATAAGTTTATCAGAATATTCTTTTCCATCAATTTCGTATTTTAATATTACGTATTTTGTTTTGTAATTTTCAAATTTTGATCTGCTTATTTCTTCTTCAGCAAATTCATGATAATATATTTTAGAATAAAAATTATTTATTTCATCAAATGTTGAATTAAAACTTGATAAAACTATATTTTCTTTAAAATAAATAAGATTTCCATTATCATCATAAATTTTGAATTTTTTTACACAAATATCATTAAAATCTTTTGTTTTAGAATATTTGAAAAAAACAATATCCACACACACTGCTGTTAATATTCTATTATAGAAAAAAGGCTCATCATCAACTTTTGTTATTTTATTATTATTAAAATCAGCATGCTTTTCACTTTCAAAAGTAACAAGTGATGCTGTTTTACATGAAAGTAAACTTAGTAAATATAATATTATTAAAATTTTATTGATTCCTTTCATTTCTACATCCTGTTGCATAATATGGTAACATATCTGCAAAAAAATGGCCAACGCCTTTAAATATAATATTAGCAATGCCATCTGTTAAAGTTCTAGGATTATAAAAGTTGTTGGTCCCAGTTTATATAGTTTGTAATTCCTTCGTAATATAAAAAATTGTAGTTTATTTATTACCTTTTGTTAATATCAAATTTTGTATTGTTAATGAAATAAATGCAGCTATTGTAACTGATATTAATAAGTGGAATGGTGTTTCTTTAATTGTACTACAAAAATAATACATCCAATATAATAATGCTAAAATCATTGCGATTTTTATTATTCTTGTAGTTTTTGTATTTTTTAATAGATATTTGTAATAAAGATAACTAAGCCAATAAACAAATGTTAATCCTAATCCCATTATTAAAATTACAGACCAGATTCTTTCTCCAGTTTCCATATTGTAATAACACATGGAAGCTATTACATATATAATAAACAATATTATAAAATTAATTAGATATGGAAAAATATTATTCGATTTCGTTTCTGGAAGTTCTTCTTCTGTTTGTTTAGGGGTATTTATTCCGGATTTATTTTTTATTAATTGTTCTGATTCGTTTATATCAGGAATACTCCAAAGAAAAGCAACTAATAAGGGGAGTGTAAAGAGAACTTCTTGTGATAAAAATGAAAAATTAGTAAAAAGAATTACTGAAACAAAAATAATAGCAATAATTTTAAAAATAAAAAGTAAAGGCTCTTTTATCATTTTTTCCCAAATAATTATTCCTAAACTTATTACGAAATAAATAATTATTGAAATAAATATCCAAGAAAAACTAAAACTTTTATTATTGAAAATAACTAATAATGAATTTAAGATTATTAATAATATTTGAGATAATAAACCATATATAAAACGTTTTTTTATTGTCATTCTTTATATTCAATTCCTACTTGTAAATTAAAAAACAAACTAAAATCTCATAATCTGTCATCATTTGATTTTGTTTTGTATAATCTTTTTTATTCTATGGTTTACTCCGCACGAAGTGTCGGTGTGAAACTAATTTATCTGGCGCCTTGCGTCCAGATAAGCCTAAAATAGCAAATGCGTTAAAAAAACAGTCCGTTGGGACTGTTTTTTAGTGTTTACACGCACTCCGGCTGTGAGCATTTATGCGAGGCTATTTTACAACTATTGTAACAATTTTGTTAGGAACAACAATAGTTTTAATTATTTCATGACCATCTGTAAATTTCTTTATATTTTCGCGGTCGAATGCCATCTTCTTTAATGTTTCCTGATCTGTGTTAGGGGCTGCTTCGAATACATCGCGTTTTTTACCGTTTACCATAACTACAATCTGAATTGCATCATCTTTGAGCAGGCTTTCATCAACTGTTGGCCACTGAACGTATGCGATTGTGTTTTTGTTCCCAAGTTTTTCCCAGAGTTCTTCACCAAGGTGAGGAGCGTATGGAGAAAGAACTTTTACAAAGTCTGACCACATTGCTTTTGGAACTTCTGGTAATTTTGAAATTTCGTTGATGAAAATCATCATCTGAGAAATTGCAGTGTTGAAGTTCAAAGTTTTAGTATCATCAGTTACCTTTTTGATTGTCTGAGCAAATGTTTTACGAGCACTGATTAAAGCTTTGTCTTCGAGTTTTCCAGAAATATCAATGTCTACGATTGGTTTTTCACTTACTGACCAAACTTTTTCGAGGAAGCGGTGAATACCAACAATACCCTGTGTTGCCCAAGGTTTTGACATTGTTAAAGGTCCCATAAACATTTCGTACATACGAACTGAATCGGCACCGTATGCTTTAATTTCGTCATCTGGGTTTACAACGTTTTTCAAAGATTTAGACATCTTTGCAACAACCTGTTCGAGTTTTTCGCCAGTTGCTTTTTCGTACCAGTTGCCGTCGTCTTTCTGTTCAACTTCGTCTACAGGAACTAATGTCTTGTTTTTGCGCTGGTAAGCAAATGATGTAATCATACCCTGGTTAATTAAGCGCTGGAATGGTTCTTTTGTAGAAACAATTCCGAGGTCGTACAAAACTTTGTGCCAGAAACGAGCGTAAAGAAGGTGAAGTACTGCGTGTTCAGCACCACCAATGTATAAATCAACTGGCATCCAGTATTTTTCTGCTTCTTTTGAACAGAATTCTTTATCATTATGTGCGTCGAGATAGCGTAAGTAGTACCAGCAAGAACCACCCCACTGTGGCATTGTGTTTGTTTCGCGTTTTGCAGGTTTTCCACATTTTGGACATTTGCAGTTTACCCAAGAATCAATTGCTGCAAGTGGAGATTCACCTGTACCTGTTGGCTGGTAAGATTTTACTTCTGGTAATGTAAGTGGCAATTCTTCTTCTGGAACTGGCACTGTTCCACAATCTGGACAATGTACTAAAGGAATTGGTTCTCCCCAGTAGCGCTGACGGCTATATACCCAGTCGCGGAGTTTATAGTTGATTGCCTTTTTACCAATTTTCTTTTCTTCAAGGAATTCGAGCATTTTTGCAATTGCATCAGCTTTGTTTAGCCCGTCTAAGAATTCTGAATTAACGTGGATTCCATCCTGAGTCCAAGCCTGAGTTTGAACATCAACTTCGCTCTTTAATACTTCGATGATTGGTAAATTAAATTTCTTTGCAAAATCCCAGTCGCGGTCATCGTGAGCAGGAACGGCCATAATTGCACCAGTTCCGTAGCTGATGAGTACGTAATCTGCAATCCAGATTGGAATTAATTTTCCGTTTACAGGGTTGATTGCATAACTTCCTGAGAATACACCAGTTTTATCTTTTGCTAAATCTGTTCTTTCAAGATCAGATTTTTTTGCAGCCTGTTCTTGGTAAGCTTTTACTGCATCTGATTGTTCTGCTGTTGTAATCTGTGGAATGATTTTGTGTTCTGGAGAAACAACCATGTAAGTTGCTCCGAACAATGTATCACAGCGAGTTGTATATACTGTAAGGTGATTATCAGTTGGTTTTCCGTCTTTATCTGCAACTGTAAATGTAACTTCGGCACCTGTAGATTTTCCAATCCAGTTGTGCTGCATAAGTTTTACAGATTCTGGCCAGTCAAGTCCTTCGAGGTCAGCATCAAGGCGGTCAGCATAATCTGTAATCTTTAAAATCCAC
>CALAUH010000165.1 GCA_937892225.1 uncultured Treponema sp. | reverse complement strand
TGAATATATTCTATTCCTTTTTCCCAAATTCTTTGATTCAAAATAAAACGACAAACAGTTTCAAATACATATTCCCCAATCTGCAAAATCATACCATTTTGCTCCGCAATAGGAATAAACTCTTCAGGGCTTACATCTCCAAGAATATCACTATCTAAACGAACCAAAGCTTCTGCCGTCGTAAAACGCTTTTTTTCAAAAGAATAAATTGGTTGATAAACAACATAAAAATTTCCGCGTCTTACAGCATTTTTCATAACCTGTAAAATTAAAAGTTCACGATGCTTTTTTTCAAGATTACTTTTTTCAACCCGAACAACAGTTCCTGGTTCCGATTCCATAATTCCATGCAATGAAGTTCGAATCAATTCCAACATATCAAGAACAGTAATTGCATCATCAGGAAAACGTAAATATGCAATTCTTTCTGAAAGCGAAATTTTAAACTCACCCATTATCACAGATTCAGAGAAAACAACATGTAATTCTTCGATTATTTTATTCTGTATTGCTTCATCATCCGGAATTATTGTCAAAAGTCTTGTAGCAGACATTCTATAAAGCTGATATTTACCACAAACCGATTTTAATAAATCCGAAATATGCTTTAACAATTTTGCTTTATTTTCATAACCAATAGTTTCGTTTAAATATTTTATACCAATTATTTGTATTCCTAAAACTCTAAATGGCTTTTCACGATTAATATATTGATCTGCCACATCATTAAAAGCATCAAAATTCAAAACATCCATTTCTTTATCGATATAGTTACCAGGGGTAACAATAGTTAAGAATGTTATCATTGCCGTAATTGAAGCAACAAAAGTAGTAATAAGCAACTTAGGATTAATTGTTTGAATTAATACAGCAAGAATATTTCCAAAAATATAAATATAAATAACAATTTTTTGACTTACACTTTTAATTTCTTTATTTCGTATAGTTTTAATAATTGCATAAATAATATAAACAAATGAAATTCCCTGCTCAACAAAAAGCCCCCAGTTATGATGATATAATCTATTCTCATCAAAATAGAAAATCATTTTTGTAAATGGATTTATTATAATTAGAATAACCCCAATAATATAAGGAAGCATTAAAATATACTTTTCTTTTCTTGTAAGATTTTCTTTCCCAGAAGGAGCATAACGCAAACAGTTATAAAACATTGGAGATAAAGATATTATGGAAATGTAATACAAACAATTAAGAATATAATTTACCCACAATGGAATTTTCTGTGAATCTCGTATTGTATATACAGTAATTATATCAAGAATAGATGAATTTAAAATCATTAATACAAGAACCATAAATAAATCTGTTAATTTTGTATTAATAATTTTTTTTCTAAAAAAACTAAAAAAAACAGCAAGAGAAATAATTAAACTTGCAACATCATATTCAACATAAAACTGCATTATCTAAAAATTATACACCATTTTTTGAATTATAAATACTCTAAATTCAATAAAAAAATTTTTTAATTAATCAAGGTTAAGTCCGTACGCAGTATCGGACGAAAACCTCTAAAAAAAAGACGGTCTCCTAAACAGAAACCGTCTTCTATGGTTTAACCTGCACGAAGTGTCAGGTTGAAACTGATTTAGCAGGCGCGAAGCGTCCTGCTATGATGATTTTAGACCGCAGTCAGCGTGCTGACTGTCGGTTCTGAAAATCTATTTGTTAGCTTTAATTACAGCCTGAGCACCAGCCAAACGTGCCAAAGGTACGCGGAATGGTGAACAAGATACATAGTTCAAACCAAGCTTGTAGCAAAGTGCGATAGAAGCTGGGTCACCACCATGTTCACCACAGATTC
>CALAUH010000164.1 GCA_937892225.1 uncultured Treponema sp. | reverse complement strand
CGTCTTAAAAAACGGCGATCTCTGTTTCTAAACTATCTATTCTCTTTTTCAATCTTCTGAATCTGCTGAATAGCCTCTGCTGACTGCTGCAGCTGCTCGCGAGTCATATCTTCACCGTTCTTGAGCATTGCAGCAGGCACACCGTATGCCTTTTCCAAAGCTTCATTAGTAAGCACTTCTTCCGGAGTACCATAATCCATGTCGCGGTTAGGATAAAAAAGAAGAACATTATCTGCGTACTTGCGGCTCAAATCCAGTTCATGCATTGAAATATAAATGGCTGTTCCAGTAGCAGCAGCAAATTCCTTCAGATAAGCAAGTGCACTTTCTTTCTGACGGAATTCCATTGCAAAAAGCGGTTCATCCATAAAGACAGAAGCACTTCCGTACAATAAACTGAATGCAAGCAGAACACGCTGAATTTCACCTTTGCTTATTTCAGTAAGTCCGTGGTCAAGAACATTTCCAAGTTCAAAAACATCAATTACTTCAGGAAGAAGGTCATTCTGGTGCAGACCCTTTGCCTTTCCCTTTAACGCACCGTTCTGATATACAAATGTAAGCAGGTTGGCAACTTTATCGTCACTTTCAAATTCCATGTTCTGGTAAATTACAGAAGCAACAAGATTTTTCTGTTCTTCAGGCAAACTGGCAATATCTTAGCCAAAAAGCCAGCATTTACCGTTCTGCGGAACAAGACGTCCGCTTGCCAGCATCATGAATGTAGTCTTACCGCAGCCGTTAGGGCCAACAAGACTTGTAAAACCGGCAGGTATTCTTCCGCTAAAGTGGTCAAATACAGGAGAAGGAATAATCTGTTTGCCTTCTGCGTCAACATCACCTTCTACAGCAGGATATGTAAATGAAACGTCATTAAATTCTATATAATTCATGCAGTAAGTGTAACAAAAAAGCGCTGGTTTGCAAACCGCCCGCCCGGTTGGCAGAAAAGGCTGCCTGTCCGGCAAAAAAACACTTTTTTCCGCAAACTGCCCGTTGTCTGCCCAAAGATTAAATTCAGTCCCTTCTATTGAAAGATAGTTCAATACGGTGTAAACTATTTGCAAACTTTTTAAATACAAATCCCAGTGTGGAATAAATTAAATAGGAGGATTTCATGTCCAGAAAAAAACAGTCAATGGATGGTAATACAGCTGCTGCTCATGTAGCATACGCTTTTACTGAAGTAGCCGGTATCTATCCAATCACCCCTTCTTCACCAATGGCAGACTATGTTGATCAGTGGTCAGCAGCAGGCCAGAAGAACATTTTCGGCACAAAAACAAAAGTAATTGAAATGCAGTCAGAAGCAGGTGCTTCAGGTACAGTTCACGGTTCTCTTGCAGCTGGTGCCCTCACAACAACATTTACAGCTTCACAGGGTCTTCTCTTGATGATTCCTAACATGTATAAGATTGCAGCTGAACAGCTTCCTTCTGTATTCCATGTTTCAGCACGTTGTGTTGCTACACAGTCATTGAACATTTTCGGTGACCACTCAGACGTTTATGCTTGTCGCCAGACAGGTTTCGCTATGCTCGCAGAATCAGATCCACAGGAAGTTATGGACTTAGCTCCTGTAGCTCACCTTGCAGCAATTGAAGGAAAAGTTCCATTCCTTAACTTCTTCGACGGTTTCCGTACATCACACGAAATCCAGAAGATTGAAACTTGGGACTACGATGTTCTTAAGAAGATGTGCAACATGGATGCAGTAAAAGCATTCCGTGAACATGCACTTAACCCAGAACATCCAGCAATGCGCGGTTCTCACGAAAATGGTGACGTTTTCTTCCAGCACCGTGAAGCTTGCAACAATGTATACGAAGCACTCCCAGCAGTTGTAGAAAAATACATGGATATGATCAACAAGGAAATCGGTACAAACTATTCTTTGTTCAACTACTATGGTGCTCCAGATGCAGACCGCGTTATGGTAGCTATGGGTTCTCTCTGCGACGTTGCAGAAGAAGTTATCGACTACCTCGTAAAGAAAGGCGAAAAAGTTGGTCTTATCAAAGTAAGACTCTATCGTCCATGGGTTGCTTCAAAATTCCTCGCAGCTCTTCCAAAGACTTGCAAGAAACTTGCTGTACTCGACAGAACTAAGGAACCAGGTTCTCTTGGTGAACCACTTTACCTTGATGTTGCTACAACATTACGCGAAGCAGGACTCAACGACGTTATCCTTTGTGGTGGACGCTACGGTCTTGGTTCAAAAGATACACCTCCTTCAAGCATTTTTGCTATCTTCACAGAACTTGCAAAAGATGCTCCTAAGTCACGCTTTACAATTGGTATTGTTGATGATGTTACAAACCTCTCATTACCAGAAGTAAAACCAGCTCCAATCACATCTGCTGAAGGTACAGTAGAATGTAAGTTCTGGGGTATCGGTGGTGACGGTACTGTAGGTGCTAACAAAGACTCTACAAAAATCATTGGTGATCATACAGACAAATTCATTCAGGCATACTTCCAGTACGACTCCAAGAAGACCGGCGGC
>CALAUH010000163.1 GCA_937892225.1 uncultured Treponema sp. | reverse complement strand
CATTTCTTTAATAATTTCTGTCCGTGCCTGTTTTTCTAAAGAACTCATAAAAAAGTTTTTCAGAATGCATTGTTCAATTAAATCCGCGTCATCCATCTGTTTATTATGTTTTTTTAATGTTCTATACATGATGATATATAAAAGACTTACTAAAAACATAATACCTGCAAAAAAAACATTTATTTTTGTTGAATAAAAAGTTTTGAGTTCTGCTAATCTGTTTGCATCTGAAGTTTCACCAATAAACATATCTTTGGAAATGGCTTTTCCGCCGCCAACCCAAACTTTTATTAATAATTTATTGGTTCCTTCTTGAATTAAAGAGGATTTTGGTAAAAAGTAATAATGTGCCTGGAATCCACAGCTAAATCCATGAGGAGGAAATTTTCCAAATTCACCGACAAATGTACCGTTAATCCAGACTTTTGTTGCAGCTTTTATATATGCAGAATATACACCTAAATCTTTATTTTTTAATTCATCTGGGATTTCAAATTGAGCTTCAACCCAGACAAATTTTTCATTATCGTTTTCGTTTTTGCTTTCTGTTATATTTAAATCATTTCCAATATTGATTCTTACTTTTTGTTTTTTGCTGCATGATATTGAACTAAATGATAATAAAAATATCATGCCTGTAAGAATAAAAAATTTTAAATACTTCATCACTCATCCATTATACTGCTAAAATGGGTAAAAAGAAATTTAAATAGATAATAATTTAATTAAAATCTTTCAACCTTTTTGGTACTTTTTTTATACACAGAAGCATTTGATTTTGCTTTATGATTTGATGAACTTTTTGAGTTTTTTGAACTTTTTTGAGAACTCACATTATTTTTTTTATTTGAAGTACTTTTATTTGTATTTGATTTACTTTCTTTATTAGAATATTTTTTATCACTTTTTTGTCTTTTTCTGCTGCCACGACCTTCCTCTTTTGTATCAATATGCATATGAGGAATATTTTTTTTGCTTTTTGAAAGCATAAGTGCTTTTTTAGCAGCTTCTTTTGGTAAAGACACAATAGAAAACTGTTGTGCTACATCAATATCATCAACTTTATAGGCTGGAATGTCAAGTAAGTTACTGAAAAAGTTTGAAATTTCTTTTGCTCTATAACCATCTTGTTTTCCCAATGAAACAAATATTCTTGTCTGATCATAAGAAGGTGTTGAAGATATCTTTGTAAGTTTACCATAGTTTTTTGCACTTAATTTGCTGCTATAGAAAACAGATAAAATACCGGCTAAAACTTCCTGAGGATTGTTATCTTTTGAAAGTTCCTGCGCAAGTTCAATATATTTTGTATCAATCTTTTTAAGTTCAAGAGGGGTGTTATTAATTTCGTCAGGACTGTCCCCCTTGTCCTCTTTTTTTTGTTTAATAAAGAGTTTTTCTTTTAATTCATTGATTAAGCGTTTTTCTTTAATTTCCAGAACATTGTTTACAGAAGGAATTTTATCTTCTATAAGTTTTCCTTTTGTTGCTTTTTCAACATTTTTAATAAAAAATTTTAATTTTCTTCTTTCTTCTGGTCTTATTAAAGTAAAGGCTGTCCCCGTTGTACCTGCACGACCTGTTCTACCAATTCGATGAACATAAGTTGCAGTATCAAAAGGAAGAGTGTAGTTAATAACATGGGTCAAACCTGAAATATCAATACCTCTTGCTGCAACATCGGTGGCAACAAGAATTTTTGTTTTTCGTAATTTAAATAATTCTAAAACTTTTTCCCGCTGCTGCTGCATTATATCACCATGTAAGGCTGCTGCATCGTATCCTTTTAAAATTAATTCTTTTGTTACTGTATCAGCTTCAGATTTTGTCATTGTAAAAATAAGCCCATAAAAATCAGGCGCAACATCAATTAAACGAACTAAAGCTTCCAGTTTATCGTGTTCTTTAACCAGATAATATTTTTGATCAATTAATAAAGCTTCATCAATTACTTTTGCTTCTTCTATGATGTCATATTCACCCATAAAATCAGCTGCAATCTTAAGAATTGGGGCAGGCATTGTTGCACTGAAAAGAAGAATTCTTGAATCTGGATTTGCATGCATAAATATTTCACGGATATCATCGATGAATCCCATATCAAGCATTTCATCCCCTTCATCAAGGATAAAATATTTTATATGACTTAAATCTAATGTTTTCTTTTCTATGTGGTCTTTTATTCTTCCAGGAGTTCCTACAACTATTTCACATCCTTTTTTTAATTCTCTGATTTGCTGTGAATAAGAAGCTCCTCCATATAAAACCGTTGTACGTGGAATTGAATTTGTTGAAAAAGACTGCATTTCTGTACAAGTCTGCATTGCAAGTTCACGTGTTGGTTCAAGAATTAATGCCTGTACATAATCACATTTATCTCTTATAGATTGAATAATTGGTAATCCAAAAGCAGCAGTTTTACCAGTTCCTGTTCGTGCTCTTGCTATTAAATTAGATTCACCATTTAATAATCTTGGAATTGCTAAAATCTGTATTGGAGATGGATTAATAAATCCTTTGCGTTCAACTGCCTGTAATGTATATTCATCTAAGCCTAAGTCTTCGAAAGAGACTGTTTCTTCTTCATTTTCAATAATTTCTTCCATAATATACATCTAATATAAAGGAAATAAAATAAAATAGCAATAAATAAGAAAATTCGAAAAATAAGATGAGTATAAGACTTTTCTTAATTTTAGGAAATTTGATTGTTTTTTGCATATAGTTATATTAAGATGTAATTAATCAAAGGTATGAGTTTATAACTTATATAAATAGGAGTGAAAAATGAAAAAAATTTTTATTAGTGTTTTATTGAGTGTTTTTATGATTGGTGCAGTTTTTGCAGAAAAAAGATCTGACAATTATGCTCAAAATGGTATTAGCCTTCGTGCTGATATAGGTGGTATTTTCCCAGAATTATCTATTCGAAAGAATGATTCTTTCCAGGCCGATTTCGGTATTCAGATTTTGAGTTTTGGTAATGGAGGAATTGAAACTTTTGAT
Source organism: uncultured Treponema sp. (assembly GCA_937892225.1). GTDB lineage: Bacteria > Spirochaetota > Spirochaetia > Treponematales > Treponemataceae > Treponema_D. The sequence continues at coordinate 15,186 of CALAUH010000163.1, read as the reverse complement.
TTAGATAATCCTTTCTTTAGTTCATCAGTTGATAATGAAACAGATGATAATGCACAAGATGATGAAGAAGATTCAGGTTTTACATATATTATGGCATCACTTTTTGCAGGCTGGAATATATTCCCAAATGATTCAAGATTTCAAATGGCTATAGGTCCTAGTCTTATTTATCTTTTTTCTTTAGAAAACAAATCAGATATGAGTGTTTCAGCATTGTTATTAACAACAAAAATGAATCATAGATTATCAGATAAATTTGGTTTAGGATATTCGTTTAATTTCCCAATATTAGTAAGTACAAAATATGAAGGTAGTAGAGATACATTATTCTTTAATGGTGTAGAAGGATATTTTACTTCATTAGTAACAGGATTCTGTTTAGGAACTGTAGGTTTAACTTATTATTTCTAATTAGAAAAACTTAAATTAAAAAACATCTGGTGTAAGTGTTTCTTATATCAGATGTTTTTTTTGTCAGTTTGAATTTATCTTTATTTTGTGATATAATATTATTTACATATGGCAAATCAATTTAAAGTTAACCAGAAGGTTGTATACCCTAGTCAGGGTGTTGGTAAAATTACAAAAATTTTTGATAAGAAATTCAAAGAAGAATTAATTCCTTATTATGAAATTTACATTGAAGCATCTGATATGATTGTTATGGTTCCTGTAGCAAAAGCAGAAGAACTTGGTATTCGTCAGATTGTAACTGCAAAAGAAGCTCAAGAAGCATTGGATCTTTTATCAGAAGATTTTGAACCTATAACATCAGATTGGAAACTTAGATATCAGATGAATCTTGAACTGTTGAAAAAGGGAACAGTAAAAGATATAGCTGCTATTGTCCGATGTTTATATAACAGAAGTAAAGTAAAAGAATTACCAATTTTGGAAAGAAAACTTTATGATTCTGCAAAAAAATTATTAGAAGATGAAATCTCATTTGCTTTAGGAAAATCTGCAAAAGAAATTGAAACTGAAATTCATACAAAACTTGAACCACCTGGAACTGTTTCTAAAATTAAACATAGTATCATTCTTGATGATGATGAAGATGATGATTTAATGGACGACGTTAACGAAAAATCAAAAGATTTAGATGATGACGACGAAGATTCAGATTCAGAATCAGATGATATGGATGATTCAGAAGACGATTTCGACGATGATGATGAAAACTTCTAAATCATTTATAGTTATAATAACAGCTGCCGGTTCTTCAGTTAGAATGGGCGGTAAAAAGAAGGAATTTTTACCGTTAGGAACTGGCAGTGTTTTATCTTCAAGTGTTAAAACTTTTCTTAATTTTAATAATCCTAATTTTAAACTTCAAAAATTAATCATAACTATTCCAAAAGAAAATTATTCTATTCAAGATTTTAAAGAAAAATTAAATGATATACCTGCTGAATTAGTTGATAATATACTTTTTGTGAAAGGCGGAGATTCAAGACAGATATCTGTATTTAATGCATTAGATTCTGTAAAAGAATTAAATATTGATTATGTTTTAATTCATGATGGTGCAAGACCTTTTGTCACAACAGAAGTAATTAATGAAGTAGTAGAGGGTGTTATTAAAAATAATGCTGTTACTCCTGGAATTCCTCCTGTTGATACAATTAAGCAGATTAACAAAAAAAATATAATCATAAAACATTTAGAAAGAAAATCTTTAGTTTGTGTTCAAACACCTCAGGCTTTCGATTTTAAGAAATTATATAAAGCACATATAAAAGCAAATAAAGATAAAAAAGAATATACAGATGATACAGAAATTTACGCAAAATATAGTGGTAAAGTAAGTATTGTACAAGGTGATGTTAAAAATATAAAAATTACATATCCAGGTGATTTAGAAAAATGTATAAGATAGGATTAGGAACTGATTTACATAAATTAGTACAAAACAGACAATTGATTTTAGGTGGAATAATTTTACCTTTTGAAAAAGGTGAAGACGGTCATTCTGACGGTGATGTTCTGTTTCATGCAATTACTGATGCAATCTTAGGAGCTTCTGGTTTAGGTGATATAGGTTCTTTTTTCCCGCCGGAAGATAATCAATGGAAAAATGCTGATTCTGCTGAATTATTAAAAATAGTAATGATTAAGGTAAAAGAAAACGGCTGGAAAATTGAAAATATCGATTGTGTTATAAAAATGCAGGCACCTAAATTTATTCCATATCGTGAAAAAGTTATAGATAATATTGCAAAGGTTTTACAAATAAAAAGTGAACAGGTTTTTGTTAAAGCAAAAACTGGTGAAGGTTTATTTCCAATTGGAACTTCTGATGCAATTGAAGTTGAATGTGTTTGTTTATTAAGTAAATAAAAAAAGGGTTGTCCAAAACGGGCAACCCTTTTTTTATTATTCTGGTAAATCCAATAAAAGTTCTATTTCTACTGTAGTTCGTTTGAATCTAGAAGCTAATTCCTGAATTGTCCAGCCTTCTCGTTTAAGAGTTCTGATTGTTTCTCTTTCTGAAGGTGAAATTGAATTATCTTTTGGAGCATTTCCAGATTTAATATTCTGTTGTGTTATTTTTTGGAGCATATCATATTTATTGTTGATTTCTCGTTTAAGTTCCTGTAAAGAAAGTTCAGTTTTCTTAATTCCAGCATTTGATGATTGTAATTGATCAATACGTTTTTCAGTATCTTTAATAACGGAATCAAGTTCATTGAGTTTAGAAGATGCTTCAGTAATTTTAGGACCATTTTGTAATAAGCGGTCAACATTAGTCTGAACATCTTTGATTTCTTTAGGAAGAGAAGTAACAAGTCTTGCGCAATCTGTAACTCTCTGTTCAAGAGTTTTAAGATGTGTAAATGAAGTATCAAGATTTTTCAGAACTCGATTGATAACTTCATTTTTCTTTTCTAATCTTTCGTATTGCTGAGAAACCTGATCTAATTTTTCACGATAATCTCTGATTGCAACTTCCATTGTCTGTACATCATCTGTTGTGTTATGTAAAGACTGGATTCTTTCATCTATTGTGTTAGAAAGTGCAATCATCTGTGAGAACTTCTGTTCAAGAGACATAACTTTCTGTTTCTGTGATTCAAATGTAGAAATTTGACGTGAAATATCATCATTCATTTTGCAGATAGAACCATATTCTGTATGGAATCTGTTTGCAACATCATTGTAATCTTCTACACGTTCGAATGAATCGTTAAGTGCTTTCATATTGTCATCAATCTGGCGTTTCATAGCATCTGCTTTTTCGTAAAGCTGGATGTTAGAACGCATTGTCTGCATTTCTTTTGCGAGTTCACCCATTCTTGCTTGAAGTTCATTTGAATCATTCTGCATTTTAAGAACAAATTTAGATTGATTTGCTCTGTTTTGTTCAGATGCAGCTTGTATTTCGTTTTTAAGTTCCTGAATACTCTTTGCTGAATCAAGATTCTGTGTTTTTACACGTTCTTCTGTATCAGTGAGCATTTCTGTATACATATCTTTAAGTTGTTTTAAAATCTGCTGTGAACGATTTTCGTATTCTTCAATTGATGTATTTGTCTGGCTCTGTAATTTATTAATCTGTTCTGTAAGACTGTCCTGTTCCTGTTTTAGATTAACTGCATATTCTTGCATATGCTGCATGAGTTTTTGACCTGCTTCATCAATCTTAGACTGAGTAGTATTTTTTAGTCCGTCTAACTGATCATTGAATACATCATTAGATTCTTCAAACTGTTTTTTGATTTGTTCTTTCCAATTGTTGAAGTCTGCAACAGCAGCATCAATAGAAGATGTTCCTGCGTCTCTTCGTTCATTGATACTGTTTTCAAATTCTTTAATTTCAGAAAGAAGCTCTGATTCAACTCGTGATAAGTTTGCCTGTACCAAAGATGAATTTGTTGTAATTTCATCTTTAAGAGTTTTTTCAGCATTTTCTGTGATTTTATTCATCTTAGAATCAGTTTCTTCTTTGAAGTTTTCAAGGCGTTTTGCAAAATCAGAAAGGGTAGTTTCAAGATTGTCTGAAGTTTCTTTAATGTTTACTTCGAGTTGTTCGAAATTATCTGAAGTTTTAACCTGTATAGAAGAAATTGAATTTTCTAATTCAGAAAGATAGTTAGATTCGATTGCTTTTCTATCCTGTTCGAATGTATTAGCAATTTCAGAAAGTTTAGAATCCAATTCATCTTTCCATGAAGAAATATTTGTATCAATTTCCATGTTTTTATTTTTAAGGTTACTGTCAAAGGCAAGTTCAAATTCTTTTAATTTTGCACTCATATTACCTGTTGCAGTAGCTTTAAGTTCTTCCATTGATTTATCAATATCTTTTAATCGCATTTCGATATTTTCAGAATCCTGGGAAATTGTTTTTGTAAATTCTTCATGTCTGTTTTGCTGTTCATTTACGAATACCATAAATTCTTCAGCAACTCTGTTTTCAATTTCCTGCATTGCAGAACGGATGCTCTTGTCAAGATTATCAATATCTTCACCTGAATGAGCAATCTGAGACATTTTATAGTCAATTTCTTTCTTATATGAACTGAGCTGATCATCAATACCTTCAAGAATAGAAAGGTGTCTGTTTTCACTTTCTGCAACAGAACGTTTAACAGAATCTGTAATCATCTTATTCATATTTGTAAGTTTAATTTCTGCTTCTGAACGGAAATCATCAATAATCTTGGAAACACTTCTGATTTTTGCTTCGATTTCTGGTCTGAAAGTTGCAACTCTGGAAGATGCTTCACTACATTCACGATGTAATGCATCAACAGCTTCCTGAGTTTCCTGGGCAGAATTAGTTGTTTGGATTGCAACGCTCTTAAGAGTATCTGATAAAGTGTCCTGCATGTTAGTAATTTTTTCCTGAACACGCTGACAGTATTTTTCAATATTTGATTCTGCTTTTTCAGTATAATCTTCCATTGCCATAGATTCTTTCTGTTTTGCAGTTTCTATAGCTTTATCATAAATAGTAGAATATTTTTCCTGTATTGTATTGATCTGTTCATTAAGTTCCTGACGAATTGTTTCAAGACTCTTTGAATTACCGTCAACATCTTTTTCAAGGAATTTAGAAGTGTCTTCGCATTCTTTAACGCTCTGTTCAAGAATCATGCGTACTTCATTGATTCGTTTCTTAAAGTTTTCTTCAAGTTCTCTGATTCTTTCACCAAAAATATTCTGTAATCCGCTTTCTTCAGAATCATATCTTTCGGTGATATTCTTAAGTGACTGTTCAAGATTAATTGTTTTTTCACTATAAGCTGATTCCAAATCTGTAATGCGACGTCCCCATGTATCTTCGAAATTCTGGAGTCTAGAAACGTATTCACCTTCAATTTTATCAACTTCTGCAGAATGTGCATCATTGATGTTATTGAACTGATTTTTATATTCTTCGTGGAGTATATCAATCTGGTTTGTACAATTAACATTGAGAGAATTGATTTTTGTTGTATATCCTTCTTCGAACTGTGCAATTTCCTGATTAATCTGGTTTTCAAGATTTTCTATCTGGTCAGTACTTGCTGCTGATAAAGATGATATTGCATTATCAAATTCTTCCTGTAATTTCTGGTGCTGGTCATTGAAAGTTGTGTTGAATTCATTAATCTTTTTGTCTGTATATTTGATTGCTGTATCGAATGCTTTTGTGTAATTTTCAACAAACTGCTGATGATCTTTATTGAATCTTTCATCAAGATTAGAGAAATCTTTATCATTTTTAGAAGTGATAATTTCAAGTTGTGAATCATATTTCTGACTGATTCTGTTAAAGTCTTCATTAAATCTTGCTTCAATTTTAGCGATGATACCATCATTTTTATCTGTAAATGTTTCAAGCTGCTGATTATATTTTTCATGTAAAGCCTGAACTTTTGTACTGTAAGATGATGCAATATCTTCCATATCTTTATTGAATTTTTCAGAAATTCTGTTAGATGCTTCTGTAACTTTATTTGTTAATTGAGCATCCATTTGAGCTGCCTGAGAATGAAGTTCTTTGAGATATTTTTCAGAACGGAGTTTAGTCTGTTCACTGAGTTTCTGGAATGCTGTATCTTCAAGGTTATCAGCTTTTTGAGCGGCAGTATTGTATGCATTTTGTATATCCTGTTTAATTTTTTCAAGAGCTTCTTCTGCTTCTGCCTGTGCTGTTTTGATTTCTGTAGCAATTCCATTAGCATATGATTTATATTCATCTAAAAGAATTGTACCGATTTCTTTAAGCTGTTCTTCGTTGTGTTTTGAAAAATTTTCTGATACCTGTGGGATTCTTTTATCTAAAGTATCTACAGTCTGCATCTGTTGATTAAGTTTGTTTGTTAATTTATCAACGATTCCGCTTTCTTTTTGTATTCTGGTAAGATTTTCTTCTACCTTATCAGTCATATCGTTTAATTCAGTAAGAACATTTGCGTATCCATCAATTTGTTCTTCAATATTCTGAACTGCTTTTATGCTTTGATCAAGGTTAGTTGTTTTTGCATTAAATTCATCGTATTGTTTTGCAAGAAGTTTAATTGCAGCGTTTGCCTGACTTTGTCTTGAATCAAATTCAGTAATAAGCATGTTGCATTTGCCTTCGATGTTTTTGTAATATGCAGCTAAATCTTCCTGACGTTTATCTGCATAACGCTTTACTTTGTCAATTGCATTATTCTTTTTATCTGTTTCATGAAGGATGATAGAAACAAGAATTGAAAACAATGACGCTACGATAATTGAAATGATAACTTCCACTTTAGTTTTTCCCCACCAAATTAATTATTATTATCAAAAATAAATTTTTCTAAATCTATATAATGACAGAATGTTATATCTGCCTCTTTTGATTTTTTTCCAAGCCAGTTTTTAAATGGTGTTATAATCCATGCAGCTTTCATTCCTGCTTTTTTTGGACCGATTACATCATATAAATGATGGTTTCCTACATAAAGTATTTCTTCTGCAGGAGTATTCAATTTTGTGGCAAGAGTTTTAAAAACATGAGGTGAAGGTTTTAAAGCACCCATTTCCTCTGAACCAAGGATAACATCACAATATTCTTTGATTCCCCAGATATTTCCTTTTTGTTCAGGCGGAAAATCAGAAAGAACAGCAATTTTTATGTTGTTTGATTTTAATCTTTGGATAAGTTCTTTAGCTCCTTTACAAGCATTGAATCTTGGAAAATATTTTTTTAATCCCGTATAAACAATACTATCCAGTTTTTGAACAGCTTGTTCCGGAGTGCATTTTAATTTTTTAGCCATCATATCAGCCTGGGCTTTAGAAAAATCTTGATAAAAATCTATTTCGCGAAGTTCCTTTCTTGCTTTACCGTATTTACTGAAAAATATCAGATTCCTTAAGAAATGAGGTATAATTCTGATGTATAAATTGCTTTCACGATATAGAGTTCCGTCGATATCAAAAGCAACAGCTTTTATTTCACCTAAATTTTTAAAATACACAATTTATTATACACTAAAAAAATAAATTCGTCATTATAAAAATAAAAAAAATGTATGGGAGGACTGTCCCCACTGTTTTAGGGAACAGGGGGGACAGTCTTTGTAATTTTAGAAACCTGTATAAATCAATGATTTATTTGTTGTTAAAGAAAACTTAATTATTCATTTTCTTTATGAAGAAAATCTAACTTTTTTAAACGTTCTTTATCTGGTGTTATACATAAATTTTTTTCTTGAGTAGGGAGGACTGTCCCCTTGGAAGCGTTTTTTGCTCTTCGTAAATATTTTGTGTGAGTATAATATAAATCAACTTTTGTGTTATTTCTTGCTTTTGAATAATAGACTGCTAGATTGGCTGCATCTAGCAGTATGTCTAAGGGGACAGTCTTGTTTTTTTTTGCTTTTATAAAAACATAACCGCCGGGATAGTCTCTGACGTGTAACCATAAATCTTCGCCACGAACATAATGTCTTAATAAATCATCATTTTCATTAGAATCTCTTCCGACAAGTAGTTGCCATCCATTTATCTGGTAATCTAATCCAGGATGTTGTTTTTTGATTTGTTGTTTTGGAGTTGAATCTTTTCGTAGTAATTGTTCTATTTTTACAGGATTCTGTTCGTTTTTTATTTCATCATATTGTTTTTCTAATTTTGTTATTTGATTTTGTGCAATTTCGATATCATGTTTTAATTCTTCTTTTCCTGATATGGCTTTTTTATAATTTTTATAGTATTCAGCTGCATTTTCTTGAGGTGTTTTATTAGGATCTAAAAGAATTTTACAATTATTACCTGTATCATAATCAATACAATTAAGAATATTTGATTTTTTTTCTATTAAATAACTGTTGGCTAAAATTAAATCACCTTTATGTTTTAATAAATCAGCATTTTCAAATGAATTTAATTTGTTTATCAGGTTTTCTAATGCAGTTTTTCTTTTAGAATAATTGATATTAAACCATTTTTCAGCTTTTTCTAATAATGATTTACGACTTAGGGATTCTGCATATTCTGAATACCAATAATCAATAAAAGAATTGAAAGTTGTGAAATAACCAGAGGGACAGTCTTGTAAGTTATCAAATTTTTTTGTTTGCCATTCTCTTATAGGAAATTGATTTTTTTGTTCATTACAGTTTGTATTTTTATTTATAGGTAAAATAAAAATATTGTCTTTCAACTCATTTTTTTCTGGTCGTCTAAACATTGTTTCAAGAATTATGTTTTTCTCATTACAGAGTATTACATTTGAAGCATTGTTCCATAGTTTTATATATAAATTAAATTCTATAATTTGACCGTTTATTTCATTTGATTTACTGAGTGACATTAAAATGATTCTGTCAAGATTTATCTGTTCACATGTGTTGATTCTGCAGCCTTTTATATGAGAACGAAGATATTCCATAAATCTTAGAGGAGTTTTATTTTTAGTAATTTTCTTTCTGGTTTCATTAATTCTAACAGAGTTTTGTGCTGTACAGATAAGTATTGTTTTGGGACAGCCTTCTTTATATGTATAAAAAGCAAGTGTATTGTATCCTGGTTGAACAATATCTTGAATAAATGCACCTGAAAGATCTAATTCCTTTAAAATTAAATTAATTTCATTACAATTAAGACTCATAAAATTAATTATAATAAAAAGAAAAAAAGATTCAATCTAATCAAGCAAGTCTGATAATTTTTCTACTGACGCCAGTAATTCTTGATATTTGATTTTGACTTAATTTATGTTTTTTTAATATTTTAATTTTATGCACAAGAGTATTTTTATCATATTGTAATAATTTTGTAGGATCATCGATTTTTAATAATTTTTTTATAAGTTTTAAAGCTTGTTTGTCACTGAATCTGATGTTCGTATCATAATCAAAATTAATATCTATTATTTTTTCTGAAATATAATTTATGAATTCTTTTTTAGAATGAAAAATATCAAATATAAATTTATTTTGTGAATATGAAGATTCTGTAAGATTTTTATAATTTGACCATTTATAGTCGATGTATTTACCGGTGTTTTTTTTATCTGAATTTTTAAGTATATATCTTATTGTGATTTTAAACTTTTCATTAGTTTCAATTGGAGTACTTAAGAATCTTCCTTGAAATAAATGACCGGTTCGATCGTATTTTATATTAAATAATCGTGAATAACTTGTATTAAGTCTTAACATAAACTTGCTTAAAGTTCTTGTTGCATTTCCTACAAGAATATGTACATGATTATTTAAAAGGCAGTAAGCCAAAATTTTAATTTCTTCCTGCTTGGCATAGTAATACATTTTTTTAATAAATAGTTTGCGGTCATTGTCATCAAGAAAAATATTTTGTTTGTTATTTCCACGAATAATCACATGATATATTCCTGATTTACTTAATTGTCTTGGATGTCGGCTCATTTATTCCTCCTGATAATATTTATGATAAAAAAATGAAAAAAAATGCAATTTTATTGAAAAAAAAATAAAAAAAAGATAAATTTATTTTAATTTTTAAGGAGGCTGTCCCCATTGTCCTTGAAATATCTTTTAATAGGTATTAATGCATCATTTTCTCATACATGTTTAGCTGTAAGATCAATTTCTTCATATTGTGATATTCCTTTTTTAGAATTTACAATTAATCAGCCTTATGAACAGATATTACAAAAAATAATTGAAGAAAAATCAGATGTAATATTATTTTCTGGATATATTTGGAATGTTGATATTATTAAAAACTTAATTTTTGATATAAAACAAATTATTACAGATGTTGTAATTGGTGCTGGTGGTCCAGAATTCAGTTATTCAGAAGAAAAATATTTCTTAGAAATTCCAGTTCTTGATTTTATAGTAAAAGGTGAAGGGGAAGAGACATTTTTAGAAATTAAAGAACAAAAAAATCAAAGTTTATGTGATTTATATAAAAACCTGGAAAAAATTAATGGTATTTATCTTAAGAAAGAAAATAAATTATTTTATACTGGTCAAAGAGATTTGATTTGTAATTTAGATGATTTAAAATTTCCTTATCCAGAACTTTTAGAAGAGCGAGGACTGTCCCCGTTGTCTTCTTTAGCTAATAAAATTATTTATTATGAGTCTTCGAGAGGATGCCCATATTCATGTTCTTACTGTTTGTCATCAATAGATAAGAATGTACGTTTTAAATCGCTGAATTGTGTTTATGATGAATTACAAATTTTTTTGGATGCAAAAGTTCCATTAGTGAAATTTGTTGATAGAACATATAATTTGAATCCAGAAAGATATATCAATATATGGAAATATATTATTGAACATCATAATGGAATAACAATGTTTCATTTTGAAATTGAAGCGGAATTTTTAACTGAAAAAGCTTTGTGTTTTTTAAAGACTGTCCCCCCGGGAATTATGCAATTTGAGATGGGCGTACAAAGTTCAAATAAAAAGACTCTGGAATCAATAAATCGTTCTTCAAATGTAGAAAAATTAGCAGAAAATATTAAGAGAATTCCAAATCATATTCATCAGCATGTTGATTTAATTGCAGGTTTACCTTATGAAGATTTAAAAACATTTGGAAATTCTTTTGATTTTGTTTTGTCATTGAATCCTGATGCTTTTCAATTAGGATTTCTAAAAATCCTTTCAGGCACACAAATGGAAGAATATGCTAAAAAGAATGGATGGATATGGATGAAACAGCCTGTATACGAAACATTGTCTACGCCATATATGTCATTTTCTGATATGTGTTTTTTAAAAGATGTTGAAGTATTGGTAGATGCAATTTGGAATAGTAAAAAATTTATAAATTTTTTAAATTATATAAAAAGAAAAATCAGTTTATGGGCATTCTTTTCACAATTAGCTAAGTATGGTAAGGAAATTAATGTTTTTGATTCTCCAAAAAAAGAAACTTTTTGGTTTGAATTTTTATATAAAGTTATAAATGGGGTTACAGGGGGGACAGCCCTGCCTATTCCTGTTTTACAATCAAGTGATATTTCAATTTCGTTATTAAATAATCTTTTAAAATATGATTTTGTATTGCGAGGTAAGCAGGGGGGGTATCCTGTTTGGTATAATCACATTTATGATAAACAGAAACATCGTGAATTATTAGAAAAAAATGGTGGAATAAAAAATGCCCGTTTAGATTTTGCACATAGTGAATATGAAGTTTTTGATTATGATGTAGAACAGGAAAAACCTGAAAATTTTCCAGGCATATATGAGAAATTAATAAAATATTAGTTTTTATATCTTTTTTTTAAATTAATAGTATAATTAAACAGTTATGAATAATATAGAACTTTCGAAAATAAAGAATTGTCGTGATTTAGGCGGAATAAAAACTGAAGATGGAAGAACTGTTAGAAAAGGTTTTTTTATAAGGGGGACAACTCTTAAAAATCTGAATAATAAGGATATATTTTTATTAAAGAATGAATATAAATTGTCTACTATTATTGATTTACGTTGTTATAAAGAAATAAATGAAGATCCAGATTTTTATATTGATGATGTTGATTATTTAAAAATGCCTCTTTCAACAGAAGCTGTATTAGGAATAAGTCATGAAAAAAAAGTTCATACTTTAAAAACTTTAGAAATGATGCCACCTATGGAAGATTTGTATGTAAAATTAGTTTCTGACGAATGCAAAGATAATCTTGTAAAAATATTAAAAACAATTTTTAGTTTAACTGATGATCAGTATTCTGTTTTTTTTCATTGTTCTGTAGGTAAGGATAGAACAGGAATTGTTGCAGCATTGATATTATCATTTTTAGGTGTAGATAGAAACTCCATTATAAAAGATTATTTATACACTAATAATGTTGTTAAATTAAAAGCATATTTTGTTTATTTAGGTATATTTTTAATTAAGTGGAATCATAAATTTGCAAGAAAAATTATGCGTTCTATGCTGGCTGAAAAAGAATTTATTGAAAATGCATTAGATACAATTGAAAATAAATATGGTTCAGTTGAAAATTTTTTTATAAAAGAAATTGGTTTGACAAAAGATAAAATTAATTATTTAAAAGATAAATTTTTAGAATAATTTTTTATTAAAACAGGGAGGACTGTCCCCTTTGTATCTTAGACTTGACAATTTTATATAAAAAGTCCATTATGTAAATATGCAAATGACAGTTTTAGTCAATAAAATTTTATTTCTCGTTGTGGTTAAATAATAGGTAACCAGGGAGTAATGATATTTTGTTGCTAAAGCACTAAATATAAATACAAAAGCTCTTTGGTATATTCCAAAGAGCTTTTTTTATATAAACAGGAGTTTTTATGAAATTAACGGGCGCACAGATTATTATTAAAATGCTTGAGAATTATGGCATTAAAATTGTTTCAGGTATTCCTGGAGGATCAATTTTACCTATTTATGATGAATTAAATCGTTCATCAATCCAGCATGTCCTCGTGCGTCAGGAGCAGGCTGCAGGTTTTATTGCTCAGGGAATTGCTCGTTCAACAGGAAAAGTTGCTGTTTGTATGGCTACTAGTGGGCCGGGCGCTATGAATTTATTAACAGCAATTGCAGATGCAAGATGTGATTCAATCCCTATTATAGCAATTACGGGGCAGGTTAATACAACTCTTATCGGAACAGATGCTTTTCAAGAGGCTGATACTTTTGGATTATCCTTTCCGATAACCAAACATTCAGTAATGGTAAAATCAGCTTTGGAATTACCGGAAGCTGTAAAATCTGCATTTGAAATTGCATTAAGTGGAAGACCAGGACCTGTTCTAATAGATGTCCCTCGGGATGTTCAGTTACAAACAGTTGATATAGATGAAAATCAACTTAAAATTAATAAAGATGATTTGATAAAAAAATCTGCAGTTCGTTTTCATACAGACAAAAACGAATTTTCAGATAAATTAAAAGAAATATGTTCTCTTATAGAAAAATCTAAAAAGCCTGTTCTTTATTGTGGTGGTGGATGTAATAATAAAGAATCATCAGACAGCCTTTTAAAATTTTTATCAGTTTATTCAATTCCTGTAGTTACAAGTTTAATGGGAATTGGTTGTATTCCAGAATCAAATGAAGAGTTTATTGGAATGCTTGGAATGCATGGAAATTATGCATCAAATTATGCAATGCATGAGTCAGATTTAGTTATAGCAGCAGGCGTAAGATTTGATGATCGTGCGACCGGGGTAGTAAAAGAATTTTGTCCAAATGCAAAAATAATACATATTGATGTAGATGCAGCAGAAATTGATAAAATAATTTCTGCAACAGTTTCGTTAGTAGCTGATGTTGAATCTGTTTTTCCTGTATTTGCAGAATTAGTAAGAGAAAAAAAATTAAAATCAGATGTTAATTGGTTAAAAAGTATTATAAAGATTAAAAAAGAAAACGATTCAATCAATTTAGGAAGACCAGAAAATGAAAAAATGGTTAATCCAAGACAAATAATTAATAAAATCCCTGAATTTGCAGAACAAGGGGGACAGTCCTCTCAAGATTTAATCGTTACAACTGATGTAGGTCAGCATCAGATGTGGTCTGCACAATATTATCCTGTAGAAAAACCAAGAACTTTCTTGACATCAGGTAGTCTTGGTACAATGGGATTTGGACTTCCTGCAGCTATTGGTGCCAGTCTTGCAAATCCAGATAAAAGAGTTGTCTGTATCAGTGGGGACGGTTCTATTATGATGAACGTTCAGGAACTTGCTACTTTATGTGAATTAAATTTGCCGGTAACTGTAATTGTTTTTCAGAATGGAACTTTGGGAATGGTATATCAGCAGCAGAAATATCTTTTTGATAAAAATTATAGTGCTTCAATTTTTGATCGAGTACCAGATTTACTTTCAATTGCAAAAGGATTTGGACTTGAAATTGTTGATGCAGATACAGATAGTGAATGGTATAAAAAAGCTTTTGATCCTAAAAGACAAAATAAACCTTGTTTTGTAAGAATCAGTATTGATTCAGAAGAAACTGTATTACCATTTGTACCTGGTGGAAAAGCAAATATTGATTCAATCCGATAGGAGTAATATGGCTGAAGAATTATTTGAACAGGCAAAGTTATCTACTGAACCTCTTGCAGCGAGAATGAGACCTCGTAATCTTGATGAGTATATTGGACAAGATCATATTGTAGGAAAAGGCAGATTATTAAGAAGAGCAATTGCTGCAGATCAATTAACTTCAGTCATTTTTTACGGACCTCCAGGAAGTGGTAAGACAACATTAGCCAGAGTTATTGCAAATCATACTAAATCAAATTTTATTACATTAAATGCAGTTCTTACAGGTGTTGCAGATATTCGTGAAGCAATAAAACAGGCAGAAGATTATAGAAAATTATATCAAAGAAGAACAATTTGAAGATTACCAATATAGTAGTGATGGGTTCTGGTGAACCTCTAAATAATTTTGATAATATTGGTGATAAACAAATAAGGCAATCTTTATTTTCTGCATCATTTACCATACTTTTTATTTCACTTTCAGTCTTATAAAAATCAAATCCTTTCTTTTTATATTTTTTTGGTAAAATCCATCTACTTCCTAAAAGAGTTTGAGAATATAACAAAAATGTAAACATTATTTGAATAAATAAAGCAGATAATAATTTAAGTACTATATATCTTGGCACAGAAAATCAATTATTTGACTTGAAAGTCATTTTTATATACTTTATAATGCATTTAAAACTGGAAATATATAAATGGATTGTAAGTTGAAGCTTCAAGTAAACAAATAGAAATTAAA
>CALAUH010000162.1 GCA_937892225.1 uncultured Treponema sp. | reverse complement strand
GCGGCTCTGACCGCGATATATGGCTCTGTAGCATTTACAATTTCTAATTGTTTTTGTTCAGAAAAACAAGAGAACTCTTTAATTTCTCCATTTTCATCTTCAACTTCAATTTCATTAAAAAAATCTGGAATTACACAATCTGCAGAACGTCCTGTCATTATGTTATTTTGATAAATCAAATTGTTAACATAATCAGCAGCAACTTTTTCAGGTATTAGCTTTTCAGAAGTAACGACATTTTTACATCCAAATAATGATGTAAAAAAGACAACAGTTAATAATTTTTTACCTATTTTTTTTATAAAACTTTTCATAGTAACATTATCGTAATAATAAATAATAAAAAAATCAAGTAGTAATTTTAAATTATTATTTCTTTAGCAATATTTTTCCCATCATTAAACAAGCACTGGAAGAAAACAATTACCGAACAGAAAGAAGAAAACGGTATTAGATACGATTATGTTACATTCGAAAAAAGATAATTAAATGAAACACTGATCAACTGTAATTACACAATTTACATCATTTTCTTTTTCATGAATTGCACTTTGAATTAATTTAACCAGATTTTCATCAGAAAGTTTACAATCTAAAGGTTTTACTACATCAAAAATTAAATTTGTATGAGTTACACCTGGAACCATTCTGACATCATGAAAACATAATGCTGGATTTATATTATTACACTCTTCTTTAATAACAAGTTTTAATTTTTCAAGGCGTTCATTATTAACATCAACCGGATCCATATGAATAATTACATGGCAGTTAAATCTTTTTGCAATATCCACTTCTGCATTATCAATAACATCGTGAAGTTCAAAAATATTTTTATCACCAGGAACTTCTGCATGTAAAGAAATCATTAATCTGCCTGGACCATAATCGTGAACGACTAAATCATGCATACCTAATACAGGTGAATGATTCATCAATTCTTCTTCTATTTCGCAGACAAATTCTTTTGTAGGTGCAGTTCCTAAAAGAGGAGCGATTGTATCTTTTGCAGTTTCAAGACCAGTTTTCAAAATAAAAATACCAACGATTATTCCACCGATTGCATCTAAAGGAAGTGATGTAAATTTTCCAAAAATTAAAGCGGCAATTACAACAAGAGTAGAAATCATATCGCCTAAACTGTCTTTTGCAGTTGCTTCCATACTTACAGAATTTATTTTTTTTGCTATAAGATGATTATAAACATACATGTAGAATTTAACTAAAATTGCAGCACACATGATAATTACAGATAATAAACTCGACTGACTTTTTTCCGGATGAATTACATTTTTTATTGAATCTGTAACTAAATCAAAACCCATATGTAAAATCAAAAAGGATACGATAAGTCCCGCAATATATTCAATTCTTCCATGTCCAAAAGGATGTTCAGGATCTGGTTTTTTACAAGCTAATTTAAATCCCAATATTGAAACAAGAGAACTTGCAGCATCAGAAAGATTATTAAATGCATCTGCAACCATAGAAACACTGGCTGCAATTGTTCCAAAAACATATTTTGCAATAAACAGCAAAACATTTAAAAATATACCAAATGCACCACAGATAATTCCATATTGAGTTCTTACTTTTGAATCAGAATAATTTTTTCTGTCTTTAATAAATATTTTTGCCAATAAAGAAATCATTTTTTACCGTAAACCTTTTTTTCAAGAATATTTTCTACATCATCTGGAAGTAATTCAAAAAAATCATATCCAGTTAATTCTTCAATATCATCTATAGAACATGCAAACTGCTGCCAGCCGCCTTTTGTAGACATTCCCATTTTATTTGGAACATTTACTGCAATCACAAGAGTTTTTTCATTAATTCTATTAATATCATCTTCACCTTCTGGTAAAGCAATGATTATTTTCCATGTAGATGCAGGCACAGTTATTTTTTTATTTACACGTTTATCTTTTACAGGAATATATTCACGATATCCTTTATCACCTTCTCCGCCTATTCCATCCGGCCCTGCAAAAATATAAAGTTCATATCCATCCATTGCCAGTGAACGTTCATAATTTTCAAGATAATTCCAGATTTTTTCATTATTATCTGGACTTTGAGGAACCATATTTGTCATTATAAAAGTTGCTGCATTATCATATTCCGAAGAAGTTCTTTCATTTGAAGGACACATATGTCCACGTTCAAAACCATATGCAGAATATTGAAAATCTTTATTAGTTACAGCATAAAACTGTTCAGGCAAATCTGAATCTTCTCTAAATTCATTACTGCGGCTTACATAACCAATATCTGATGCACATAAATGCCATGCAACCCAGTTCGGTATTAATTTTTCTGCATTATAAGAAACAGTATACTGTCGTTTTTCCAGAAGATAATTTGTTTTCTGTTTAACATCTTTTTGTGCATCAGAAGGATTTCCAAAATATAGCGCTTCATTTTCTGCATATTCAATTTCCTGAATTTTCTGAATATCCTGTTCTGAATCAGATAAAGTTTTTATTTTTTTATCCTTAGCATAACAAGAAACTGTACATAAAAAGAGAATAATAAAAAAAGTGGACATCCAAATTGAATTGAATGTCCGTTTAATTAAATTTGTGATTTTAAGCATGTAACAAATTTACCAAGAAGTTTAATTGTTATCAAGAGTCTTAAACATATCATCAAAAGGAATTGATTGAGATGGAGCTGACTCTGGTTTAACAGGTTCTTCTTTTTCCGATTCTTCCTGAGCCATCTGATTCTGAACATATTCCATACCAGATTCTACAGTACCAGCTGTTTTTGAATAAGAATTCAAAGCTTCGTTATATTGAGCCTGAGCTTCTGCTTTTTCAGCTTCTTTAAAACTCTGGTCAGCATAAGGATTCTTTGCAATATAACTTAACTGTTCAATTTTAGAAACATAAGAAGTATTTGATGGTTCCAAATCTACTTTAATTGCTTCAATTGCAATTTTTACATTTTCTGTTGTTTCTTTAAGTTTTGTAACAGCTTCTGTTACTTTCATAGTGTTATCGCGCATCATCTGTAAAGATTCAAGAAGCTGCTGTCCACCTTCATTCTGTTCAGAAACCGCATTTTTAACAACATCTTCCTGATTAGAAACCTGTACAGCCAAAGTTACGATATTATCAATATCCTGTTTAACGGCAACAGTTTTACCGAATGTTGAGTCAATTAAAGATTTAACTTTCTTTAATACTTCACTAATCTGTTTAGCTTCTTTTCCAGAACTTTCTGCAAGTTTACGAATTTCATCAGCAACTACAGAGAAACCTTTACCAAATTCCCCGGCATGTGCAGCTTCGATTGCGGCGTTCATGGCAAGTAAGTTAGTTTGAGATGCAATCTGCTGAATGACATTAGACATTTCACTCAAACCATTAGAACTCTTTTCAATTTCTCCAACAAGAACACTGATTTCTTCGATAGAAGTTTTACCAGTCTTTGTTGCTTCAGAAAGATTTAACATTGTACTAGAGTTAGTATTCAAAATATTGTTGATAGACTGAATATTTGCAATCATCTCTTCAATAGCAGATGAAGAAGTATTAACACTGTCTACCATGTTGTTTGTTACAGAACCAATTGCACGAACATCATCATCATTCTGACTAAGACGTTCCAAACTTGTCTGTTTAACTCTATCAATAACATTCTTAAGTTCTTTATCACGATTTTCATGTAAAGCATCAAGCTGCTGTCCTTTATAGTGATGACAATTTTCAGGTTTATTCAATCCATTATAAATAGCAACAGCCATCTGTTCACAGCTTCTGTATCCACACGCTGTACAATCAAGCATATCTTTTTTAGAAATCTTACCCATTTTTACATGGATTTCATTAATTTCTTCTTTAGTAGGTTTACGAATCATTAAATTAAATAAACCACTGTTATCTGTATAGCGTCTTTCGTAAAGAGTTGGTTCCCAATACTGATCTATTACTTTATTAAGTTTCTTTAATGCAGATGCATTCTTTTCTTCTGAAGTACCCCATTCTTCTGCACGAACAGCTTTTCTTTCTTCTACATAATGTTCCATTTCATCCAAAGTCATACGTTCAGTAGAAGAACCGGCACCACCATTACAACCTTTCCAGCAGCTTAAACAGTCAATAAGTTTAAAAACAGGTTTAACATTCTGAGAAAGAGCTTTTTCAAGATGAACGAAATATTCAACAACTTCTGGCATACCTTCAATTCTTCTAGTATGTGCAGTAATTCCTGGAATAAAACGTTCTGCAGTATAAACAAGACCACCAGGACTAGAATATCCAGCACCTCTTTCAGATTCAGGATTTGCATATGGTGTTTTAGGGAAGTTTGAAAGATTTACATTATGTTCCGAAAAATACTTACTCAATGATTTCATTGTGACATTAAAATCACCTAAACCAGTTTCATCAAATTCACGGCGTTTTGCATAACATGGAGAAATAACAAGAATCTTATATCCATTAAACTGAGGATAAAAACGTCTTATCATCTTTACAGTATGTCCCATTGGACTATGAACTGGAGCTAAATATGGTAAAAGACCAGGTCTGTAAATTTCACAGAAAGTAACTAATGCAGGACAAGGTTGAGAAATTACAAGATTAGGATTCTTTGTCTTAAAAAGTTCTACATAAGATTTTGTTGTTAATTCAGCACCAAAACTTACGTCAAATACAGCTTCTACACCAATAGATTTTAACCATCCGTTAAACTCTAAATCTTTTCCTCTAAAAGAAACTGTAACGGCAGGAGCAACAATTGCAATTATCTTTTCACCATTTGCACCGGCTTCCATAAAGCGTTCAAAATCATCTACACCTATACGTGCACCATGAACACAAGCTTCAATACAATTTCCACAACCAATGCATAAATCACTATTAACTTTTACATAGCTGCCTGAACCATCATTACACATTTTAGCCGGACATACAGAAATACAACGATGACAATTAACACATTTTTCAGGTTCAACGGTAACAACTTGTCTAAGTTTTGATTCCATAACTTGCTCCTATTAATATAAAACCCTTAGTACATTATATTATAAAACGAAAATTTAAATAAGAAAAGTTTTTTTTATCAATTTTTAATATAAACTGTAACACGCTATCCGCTGTCCGCTACCCACTATCTATTTATTTAATCGATTTTCTGATATAGTTAAAATCATGAATCTTCTTTCTATAAATAACCTTACAAAAATTGGACGCGAAAAACCGCTTTTTACTCAAGTTACATTTGGACTTCAGGAAGGCGAAAAAGCAGCTTTAATCGGTAAAAACGGTACTGGAAAATCTACATTATTAAATACAATTGCAGGAGTTTTACAGCCGGACGAAGGAACTGTAGTAATGAACAAAGAAGCAGGAGTTTCTTTTTTACCACAGAATCCACTTTACGAAAAAGAAGATACAATCAGAGAGCATATTTTTAAAAATGATTCACCAAAATTACGGGTAATTAAAGAATATACAGAACTCTGCGAAAAACTTTCATCATCACAAAATACAGATTCAATTCAAAAAAGATATGAACAAGTAATGCTCGAAATGGATAAAAATGATTTATGGAATTATGAATCACAAATCAGTTCAATTCTAAACACACTTGGAATAACAGATTTGAATCAGAAAATGGCAGAATTAAGCGGCGGGATGATAAAAAAAGTTGCACTTGCACAAGTTCTTGTAGAAGACACAAAAATTCTTTTGCTTGACGAACCTACAAACCATCTGGATATAAAAACAATCACATGGCTGCAAAAATATTTAAAAGAAACACAGCGTTCAGTTTTAATGGTAACTCACGACAGATACTTTTTAGACGCAGTATGCAACAACATTTACGAACTTGCTAGAAATCATCTTAAACTTTACGTCGGTAACTATTCACAATACTTAGACAAAAAAGCAACCGAAGCAGAAATAGAAGCAAACACCGAAAGAAGAATAGAATCAGTTTTAAGATTCGAAAGAGAATGGCTTTTAAGAGGACCTTGTGCACGCGGAACAAAAATCAAGGCAAGAATCCAGCGCGATGAACAGTTAATAAACAGAGAAAAATTCCAGGCAGACAAAGGATTTACATTCGAAGTAAAAGGAAAAAGACTCGGCGGAAAAGTTTTAGAACTCCACAACATTTCAAAACAATTTGGTGATAAAAAAATCATAACAAACTTTTCGTACAAATTTACAAAAGGACAAAAAATCGGTATTTACGGTGAAAACGGAAAAGGAAAAACAACACTTTTAAATATAATCACACAAAACATACAGCCAGACAGCGGAACAGTAGAAATCGGCGTAAATACAAAATTCGGCTATTACACACAAAATCCAGTTTTTAAAGATACAGATTTAACAGTTTTAGAATACATAAAAGAAACTGCAGAACACATGACGCTGAACGACGGAACAAAAGAAGTAAGTGCATCAAAGTTTCTGGAAGAATTCGGATTCGAAGGAAAAATACAATATTCACCGGTAAGCACACTTTCTGGTGGAGAAAGAAAAAGACTTTATTTAGTACGACTCCTTTTGGAAAATCCAAACTTCCTGATTTTAGACGAACCTACAAACGACTTTGACATTTTTACAATGAATCTTTTAGAGCAGTTTTTAATGCATTTTGAAGGATGCCTTTTACTCGTAAGCCACGACCGATATTTTATGGACAAATGTGCCGACACCCTTTTTATTTTAGAAGATGACGGAAACATAAGCGGATTTGTCGGAAAGTGCAGCGAATATATAGAATTATTAGATGAAAAATCAAAAGAGGGAGAAGCCTCTCCCTCGGCTAAGCCTTCAAAGAAGTCTTCGCCTACCCTCACAGCGGACTCAAGCGCCGTCCGCAACGCCTGCTTAAACGAAACTGAAAAAAAGAAAAAACTAACATACAAAGAACAGATGGAATTCGAAGCTTTAGATAAAGAAATTCCTGAACTTGAAAAAGAACAGAAAGAATTAGAACCATTAATGTCAGATTCAGATTTTACAGTAGTAAAAAAAGCCGGCGACCGTTACAACGAAATTACAAAATTACTCGAAGAAAAATACGAACGCTGGGAAGAATTGTCAGCCAATTTATAATAGATAAGTAAAATAGAATAAATTTGTTTAGTTTTTAAGTTATGTTATAATAATACAATCTCATAATATTAAAACAGGAGAATAATAAAATGAGTTTTAATTTAAAGAAAAATATCATCATAATGATATTTTTAATTTCAGGTTTTTATGCTTTTTCATATGAAAACAAATATTACCTGGATTTTAATACCTCTGATTTTGAACCAAGCAGTTTTTTGACAGAAGGATCAACAAAATATTCTGCTGAATGCCTTTCTTCTAACGATGAATTACCATGGGTTCCAAAAGACAGCAAAAATGCAAGTATTATAATCAAAAATTGCGATACAAAGGATATTATCATTTCGTCTGGCTATGTAAAAAAAGATAAACCGGATTTATATGAAAAAAATGCCCGTCCAAAAACAATACTAATAGAATATTTACAATCAAAAAAAAGTAAAACTGTAACATTAAAAGATACAAGTGAGCCGCAGACAATAAACATTTTTTCACCGACACAAGCTTCTGAAACAATCAAATTAACTTTTACAGAAAACTACAAAGGAAGTAAATATTCAGATTTATGCATAAATTATATTTGCAAACCTATTCATAAAAGAGAACCAACTTCTTCTGTTTCAGATTATGCTTCATTTGATTATTACTTCAGTGATATTTCAACAGTTGAAAGTTTCTATGATAAAAACGTAAAAATTATTGCAGGCGGAAAAACTTTCCTGATTTACAATAATAATGATTTTCCAGAAATCAGAGTAGATAATTTTATAGTAGATTTTGATATAACAATATCTTATCCAGAAGGTATTATGATTGTTCCAAAATCTGCAACAGAAATTGAAGTTTCTTTAATGTGTGCTGGTGAACGACAGACTTTTTTGTTTAATCCAAACACTTTTAAAGCAACTGCCATAAAATAAAATTTAACTTACAAAAGGAAGAAAAAATGAAAAAAACTATTACTTTATTTTTATTAATATCTTTAGGAATGTCTTTATTTGCTTATCCATATAAAGTAAATAATGGAAAAATTGATGTTGATGCCGGACAGGGAACTATTATCCATCGTTTTGAAGGTGAATACGCAGAAGAATTTGCAAAAGAATTTATAGAAAAGGCTCCTGAACAGGTTGCTTATTTACTGTCATTAGAACAGTCCCTTACAAAAGAAGGATTAATCGAAAAAAAAGATTCATATGATGAAAAAGGCGTAAAGATTATTCCATGGTCAATTAAATGGAATGAATCAGAATTATTCTATTTTGCTTTTATCAACAGTGATTATAAAAAAGTAGAAGAAGTTTTATCATCATGGGAAAGTAAAAATCCTGAAGATCCAGAAATGTTGATTGCATATTTTAATTATTATCTTAATCGAGATTATAATTCAGTAATATCAATAGGCCAGATGAAAGACGGAACTTACGGTTTATATAATCAAGAAGATTTTAAAATTGAAGATGTAAAAACTGGAATTACATATCTAGATAAAGCCTTGTTAAAAAATCCAAACAGACTTGATATCCATTTTGGAAAATGCTCATCATTAATACGCACTGGTCTTTATGAAGAAGCTTCTAAAGCCATTATTAATATGCTGGATGCATCAAAGAAAAACAAAAATAAATGGACATGGACAAACGGTGCCCCTTTAGAAGAAGACGGTGAAGAAGTTTTATTCTCTGGAATAAATGATTATAATTCCATGCTTTTCAGTGATTTTGCCAATTCAAAAGATTATCTTAAAAATGTAATCGAAAAAATTGAAAAAACATATCCAAAAAACATAATAGGATTAAATCACTGTGCAAGATATTATTCACAGACTGGAAACAACAAAAAAGCAATTACACTTCTAAAAAAAGCAACAAGCCTTGATAAGAATGATTATATTGTTTTAAGCAATCTTGGATATTTATATGAAATGGAAAATAATTTTACAGAAGCAAGAAAATGCTATGAAACAATGTCAAAAATGTCTAATCCAGAAGCTCAACAATTAGCTCAACAATATTTAGAAGAAATTAAAGATAAATAATTTTACTGGGGAATTACAATGTCATTTCTTTCAAAACTTAAAGAAAAAAAAGATGATGATATACCAGTTTTTGAAAATAAAAACGAAATCAAGGAACTCATCATAAATGATTTTGAAGAGTCTCAGAATCCGGGCATCTTTGTAAAAAACATAATGTCTGAATATTCGGTTGAATCAGTTTACGATGTTTTACATAATCTTTTTTACAATGGAAATATTGATGAATTTTCTACAGCATTATTATTCTGTAATTTTGTCTGCTCTCATACAGATTTTATTCCTTCCAGAGCAGCAGTTCCTCTAAAAGAATATCTGGAAGAAAAAGATTTACTCAATCAGTATTTTAATTATGCACTCGAATCAAATAAATATTCTTTTTTAAATTCAATTTTTCCATATATTGAACTTGAAAAAGAACAGATAAAAACATACATATCAAAATATACATCCGAAAGTCCTGTATTATTAATTACTTTATTTGATATGTACAGAGAAAAGAACAACAATGATTTTGATGCAGAATTAATTAATTCCATAAATATTCAAAATGATGATATAACTTTCTTTATTAAAACAGCCATTATTCAAAATTCCTGCTATGATGAATTTCAAAAATTAGAATTCATGAAGAATTTGCTTCCAAAATGCCCGGAATTTTATAAAGAAAGATATATAAGTGACATTAACATTCAGAAGAAACTTACTGACGGAGAAGAAATTCTAGATTTATTCAATTTTTCTTCTATCGATCTGGCAGTTGTTCTTTATAATTTTATTGATTCTTTTGACGGTGAAAAATTAATATCTGCAATAAAAGAAGCATTAGAAACAGAAAAAGAATTTCCTTATGTTCAATGATTATGATAAAATGATTGTATGAAAAAGATTTTTTTAATTATACAATCATTTTTATCACTTAATTATTTTATTTTTTCACAAACCCCTGCCCTGTCAAAAATTGGAACTTATAAATGTGGCCGACAGCCTAAACAGGTTTTATTTTCTCCAGACAACAAATATATCATCATGCCGTTATTAGAAGATAACGGTTTTGACATTTTTAGTGTTGATGAAAAAAAGATAATAAAAAGAATAAATCCTCCTAATTCAAAACAACAGGGATTTGCAGAAGGATTATTCATTCCAGAAAAAAACGTCTTTTTAGTTTCACAGATGACTACTGCAAATCTTTACGAATATTCTTACCCTGATTTTGAATACAAGCGCACTATTCCTACAACAGGAAACTGGTCTAAGTTCATTGCATTCAGCAGTAAAAAACAACTTCTCGCAGTATCAAACTGGGTTTCAAATGATGTTTCCTTAATCGACTATGAGACTGGTAAATGTCTTAAAAAAATTAAAACTGGAGCGGCTCCACGAGGCCTTTATTTTATAAATGACGGTAACCAGATTATAAGTTTATCATTTGATTCAGGTCTAATAGAAAAGTTTGATGTAGAAACCGGTAAACAGGTTAATTCAATAAAAATAGAAAACGGAGCAATGCGTCATATCGTATTAAATCGTGCTAATACAAAAGCATATGTTTCAGACATGTATTATCGTTCCATTTACGAAATTAATCTAATCACTTTTAAAATAGAAAGAAAAACAAAAGTATTTAACAATCCTAATACAATCGACTTATTAAATGACCGCTGGCTTTTTGTTTCTTCAAGAGGTCCAAACAATAAACAGGATTATACAAAAAGAAGCCCTGAAAATGGAAAAATCCAGATTATTGATACTCAGACAATGGAAATTGTTGTAACAATACAAGGCGGAAATCAACCGACAGGATTAGATGTAAGTAATGACGGAAAATTATTATGCTTTTCCAACTTCCAGGATGAAAACATCGAATTATATAGTATTGAGGTAAAATAAATGCAGTGGTTTGAAAAAGAAGAATTCTGGACACAATTTGCACCAATCATGTTTGACGAAGCAAGATGGGCAGAAGCTCCGGCAGTTGCAGAATTTGTAAAAAAGATAGCACGATTAAAAGACGGAGGATCAGTTTTAGATGCTGGCTGTGGACTTGGAAGAATCTCTGTTGAACTTGCTGCTTTAGGTTTAAATGTTACAGGCGTAGATATTATTCAGTCTGAACTTGATGCAGCAAAAGAAAGTGCAGATGCAGAAGGTGTACCCCTCAATCTGATTAAAGCAGATTTAAGAACTTTTGATTCAATAAAAAAATATGATTGTGTTATCAACCTTTATACATCATTCGGTTACTGTGACACAATCAGAGATGACATGCTTATATTAAAAAACATGGTAAAAGCTTTAAAAGATAACGGTACATTTATTTTAGAATGCACAAGCCGTGAAACAGCCATAATGTATTTTACACCTGGAGAAGAATTTGAACGTGCAGATTATCAGGTTGTTACAGAATTTAAAGTAGTCGGAGCCTGGGAAGGACTAAATTCAAGATGGAAATTGTTTACAAAGGGGACAGACCCCTCAAAAGCAAAACCTATTGTTGACCATTGTTATATGCAACGCCTCTACCCTGCATCCCTTTTAAGAGATCAACTACTGGAATTTGGCATGAAAGAAGTTAATATCTATGGTGATTTTGATTTTTCACCTTACAATGAACACGCACGAACAATGGTTATTGTAGGAAGAAAATGAAAAAAAATAATATAACAAAACAAGATTTAATACGTATTATTATTTATATAGTTTTCATCGCTTTTGAATTAATATCAGCCTCTTATAATGCTTATAAATTATCGCATTTGAATAAATATGGCACTGCTTTACAAGCCGTTGTAGATTCATTTGATTATAAAGTAAAAACCTATCATAATCCTAAGACAGGAAGTTCTACATTTTATACTGCAAAAATTACATACCATATAAAAAATCAAACTAAACAGAAAATATGTACATTTTATCATAAACCAACAGTGGATTATTCTGAAGGTAGTGAATTTCAACTTGTAACTGATCCTATAATTGGTTTCACTCTTCCAGCCATAGAAAAGCAGGCATTTAAACGAAGTGAAATTAATGGAAAATTTATTCTTACAGGTATTTCTATATTTTTATTTATCCTTCTTGATTTTATTGTTTTTTCACATAAAAAAGACAAAAGTAAAAACAAGTATATAAAAAAATTAAAAAAGAAAGATCCTGAATTTAAAGCAAAAGTGGAAAAAAAAGAAGATACACAGGTAAAAGTAATGCTAATTTTATTAGCTCCATTTTTATTTATCATGGGTTGTTATTATGAAATTAAAAATAGAATAACAGCTAAAAAGAAAAATAAGAAAAAATAAAAAAAGGACAAAGTAGACACATAGAAAATCCGCTGTATCTACTTTATCTCTGTTTTTACCTATTTAAAGCTCCAAAGCTCTGTGAGAGATTATTTTTTTACAAATTATCAAAGAATCGTCGTAACTGCTTCGCAGTTACTTACCTAGTTTTGCATTCGCAAAACTAGCAATTTTTTTTACAAGTTATCAAAGAAACCTTTTGCTTTGAGTAATTCTGCATTCAAAATTCCACCAAGAGCAGCACCGCGTTTTGTGTTGTGACTCAATGCTACAAACTTAATGTCGAATACGTTACATGGGCGAAGACGTCCGATTACACAAGCCATACCTTTTTCTGTTTCACGGTCACGGCGTGGCTGTGGACGGTTTTCTTCGTGACGAACAACGATTGGATGTTCTGGAGCAGAAGGCAATTTCAATTCCTGTGGAAGTGATGTATAACTTGTCCAGATTTTTTCGATTTCTTCCATGCTAGGTTTTTTATCTGCAAATTCCAAAGAAACACAAGCTGTATGTCCGTCTACAACTGGTACACGTGTACATGTAGAAGAAACAATTGGATATTCAGAGTTTACAATCTTACCGTCTTTTACAGAACCAAGAATCTTAAGACATTCTTTTTCTGTTTTTTCTTCTTCACCACCAATAAATGGAACGATGTTATCAATCATATCGAATGATGGAACTCCAGGGTAACCTGCACCTGAAGTTGCCTGTAAAGTTGTAACTACCATTCTCTTGATTGGGTATCCAGCCTGAATTAAAGCGTGGATTGGCATCATATATGTCTGTAAAGAACAGTTTGGTTTTACAGCGATAAAGCCTTTATCCCAACCGTTATGTTTTTTCTGATCTTTAATTACGTCCAAGTGTGAATAGTTGATTTCTGGAACTAACATTGGAACATCTTCTGTCCAGCGGTTAGCAGAAGCGTTTGAATCTACTGGAATACCTTCTGCAGCATAAGCAGCTTCCAAAGCTTTGATATCATCTTTTTTAGGAAGTTCAAGTGCACTGAAAACAAACTGACATTTTCCAATAGCTTTCTTTTCGTCGTTTGCATCTTCTACAATAAGATCTGCAACGCCTGCTGGGATTTCTGCACCAATAAGCCAGCGGTTCTTTACTGCATCTTTGTAAGGTTTTCCTGCTGAACGTGGACTTGCAGCAACATAAGTTACTTCAAACCAAGGATGATCTTCCAACAATTTAATGTAGCGCTGACCAACCATACCTGTAGCGCCCAAAACACCAACTTTAATCTTATTCATATATGCCTCCAAGGGGAGTTCCCTTTGGAACCCCCGTATTTAGGGGCCAGAAAACCAACTCGCCGAGTCGTAGTTTTTCCGCCCCCTAAGACCCCCACCTTTCCTTGCCTGCGCTTAAGGCTCCTGCCTTAAGAATCCGGTAGAAGAGCAGGTAGAAGTATTATAATAATCTATTATATTTAGATTGTAATTTGTTTTTTCAAAGGATAGGATAATTATCCTAATAATCCTTCCCATCCTTTTTCTTTTTATTTATTTTCTTCAGCGAATTTTTTCATAAATTCTACTAATGCTTTTACACCTTCGATGCTCATTGCATTGTAGATTGAAGCACGCATACCACCAACTAAGCGGTGACCTTTTAAGTTTACAAAACCAGCGGCAGCAGCTTCTTTACAGAACTTGTCGTTGATTTCTTTTTCTTTTGCTAAAACAGCTTCGTCTGTACTTCCGGCAACAGAGTATTTTGTTAAGAATGGAACGTTCATTAAAGAGCGGCTTCCTTTTTCTGCAGTTGCACGATAGAAATCAGATGAATCCAAGAAGTTGTATAAGTAATCAGCTTTTTCCTTGTTGCGTTTGAGCATTCCTTCAGCTCCACCGTTCTTTTCGATCCAGTGTAAAACTTTTCCAAGTACGTAGATTGTGTAGCATGGAGGTGTGTTGTACATAGAATCATTTTCTGCGTGTGTTTTGTAGCAGAGCATTGTTGGAGTTCCTGGCAAGCACTGTTCTGGTTCGCAGATTAAATCTTCACGGATGATAACTAATGTTACACCAGCTGGAGCCAAGTTTTTCTGAGCACCGGCAAACAAAAGTCCGAATTTTGAAACATCAAGTGGTTCAGAAAGAACACAAGAAGAAATATCAGCAACTAAAGGGATATTTCCTGTTTCTGGAATGTATTCATAATGAGTTCCCATGATTGTGTTGTTCAAACAGATGTAAGCATAATCATAGTCACCTTCGATTTTTTCTACTTTTGGAATGTAAGAGAAACCTTTATCTTCTGAAGAAGCAATTTCATCAACTTTAATTCCAAGTTTTTTAGCTTCTGCAGCAGCTTTTTTTGCCCAAACACCAGTTCTGATGTAAGCAGCTTTTTTATTTTTAATACCAAGGTTCTGTGCAACCATTGCAAACTGTGTAGAACCACCGCCCTGTAAGAAAAGAACTTTGTAGTTTGATGGTACGTTCATAAGTTTACGAACCATTGCTTCTGCATCCTGAATGATTGGTTCATAAGCCTTAGAACGATGGCTCATTTCCATTACAGACTGACCTGTAGTTCCATATTCCATCATTTCTGCAGCACATTCTTTTAAAACTTCTTCTGGTAAACAAGAAGGACCAGCTGAAAAGTTGTATACTCTAGACATTTATTACTCCTTATTTAGCCACAGATGCACACAGATGAACACTGATAAAAAAAATCTGTGTGTATCTGTGTTTATCTGTGGCTATTTTTTTTATATAACCAAATTTAATGCGTTTAAGATAGAAATATTTTCTACTTTAACGCTGTCTGGAACCCGTAAAATTGTATTTGTCATATTTACGATTCCTTTTATACCGGCGTTAACCAGTTTTTCTGCCATTGTTTGTGCAGATTCATCTTTTACAGTTAGAATTGCGTATTCAATTTTTTCCTGCTTGATTATCCAGTTCATTTCGGTTGCTGGATAGAGTGGAAAAGATGAACGTAAGACTTCAACACGGTAAAGGTTACTGTCAAATCCGGCTTTAATTTTGAATGAAGAACCGACTGTTATTTCATCATCAAGTAAAGCAGCACCAAGTCGCCCCAATCCAACAATGCAGCAGTTCTTCAAACTTAATTCAGAATTTTGATTTTCAGATTCTGAATTATTTATTTCAATCCCAAGTACCTGACAAATTGCCTTTTGCAAATCGTCAACATGGTACCCGTTTGAAACTCCCTTGTTATATCCTAGTAACCACAGATCATGCCTTATAAGTGAGTTTTTCCAACCAGTGGCTTCACTTATAGCAACTGAAGTGATTTTGTTATCTGGCCAGGCTTTTAATAATTGAAGTAGCTGAACCATTCTTTTTCTGGTTACATCCGGAATTATAACTGATGTGTTCATTATAAATTTCTCCATGTTTTGTGCCAATTAAAAATATTTAAAAATCACTTATTATATGTGAATTTAGAGCAAATTTATTGAAAATTCAAGTTTATTGTTAAAATTTTAACAATAAATATAAAGTTTAAATATTAAAAAAATGATGTATAATAAAATTGCCTTTTAATTTGCCACTTCTAGAAAAATTATTTGTGAGGTGCATATATGAAGAATAAGTTCAGTTTTTTAATCTGTTTGTTTTTATGTATTTTTTCTATAAATCTTTTTGCAGATAATTATTATATTTGTGTTTCATCATTTTGGAATAAAAGTTTTGCAGAGAAGTTAGTAAGTGATTTAGAAAAAGAAGGGATTTCAGCAGTAATAGAAGAAACTCAAAAAGATTATGACACATATTATAGAGTTTTGGTTAATGTGCATTTTGATAATCCAGAAGAAGCAAGAAAAGAGTGTAAAAAGTTGCAATCATCTGCAGTAATTGAAGATTTGGATTTAGAAAATCTTTGGATTTGTAAAACGGAAAATGTAATAGAAAATAAAGTTGAAAAAACGATTCAACCGGTTGTACTGACAACGAATCAGAATAATGAGATTATTGTTACTGAAGAGAAACCATATTCTATTTTAGTTAATAAATATAAAGAATCAGAAGCTGCTGAAAATGATAAACATAGATTAAAGAATCAAAATATCGAAGCATATATTTTAAAAACGTATGATGAAAAAGAATTGTTTAATTTTGAATTACATGCAGGTGCATTTGAAACAGAAGAAGAGACTGCAGAATTACAGAAAGAATTAAATGAACTGGGAATTGAAGGTACAGAAGTAAGTGATTTTAATGAAATAAAAGATTCTATAGAAAAATATAATGAAATTGTAAAAAAAGAAAATGTCGTTTTTGAAGAAACTCATGGAGAACTTTCTGAAGATTTTTCAGAAGATGTAAAAGAATGTATAAGACAGTTTCCTGTAAATAGAGATTTCCAGATTATTGAATTGGAAATATATGATTTAAAAAATGCACGAGCCTCAAATTATAAAGATATTCCAGATAATTTAGGTTTTGGTTTAGAAACAAATGCTGTTTCCGTTGCACAGTATAGAGATGATTTATTTCATAAAGATATTACAGTTGTTATGTTTTCTGGAGATGAAGATGCTTATAAAGATTTATGGATAGATAATAGTATAAATGCTGATGTAAAAAAAGATTATAATTACTCAGGAACAATTGATTTTCAAACCGCAGAAGGAAAAATTGAATGCGTTTTATATGAAAAAGATGGTGATTTTATATTAGACGGTACTAATTCAACAAAATCTTTTCAAATTATTCTGCTTGCACAGGATTTTACATTAAGACAATTTAGTGATTTTTTAAATAATAGTTTTAATGATTCAAGTTATTTAGTTTATCCTCAATTACGAAAATCGCTGTTTGTTTTACCAAAAGAAAATCCTTCTGTGCGTCGTGACTTTATTTGTTTTAAGTTTTCAAAAATTGGAATGGATTATGCAGAAAGCAAGAGGTATACAGACTGGTCTTTGGCAATTGTAGGACATTGGTGCTCTGATTCTGTTTATAATCAGGAAAATAAATTAGTGAATATAGGCTTTTTTGATTTAGATTATGATTTTAATGCAAAACAAGTACATGAATTGTTTATGACAGATAAGAAAAGAGTTGCCGTTTCCAGTTTTAATCATCCTGTGGTATTAAATGATATAGAAGCCTGGTATTTATTAATGCCTTTTAATGGTTCAAATGAATTATCTTTTGCTACTAAATCATATATTATTGCAGTTGATTCATATTCAAGTACCGGAATGATTTCTGAAGATGAATGTGTAGAAGTTGCTTCTGATTTACAAATCTGGGAATAAAAAAAAGAGGAACCGGAAAACTAAAAAAAACCGGTTCCTCTCAAAAAAATTAGGAGGCAATTTAATATTTCTCAATGTCGTTCGTAAAGACCGAACTGATGCCCGGTGTAAGTTGCGATTCAAAAAAAGTAACAACTTCCTGAATGAACGAATCATCAAGTTTTTTCTGGTAAGAAATGATTTTTCCGATGTAATTCAAAGTAGACTGTGGAGTCCTGTTTGATTTTACTCGTCCTGAACCTGCGTTATACATTGCAAGTGCAGAAACTTCATTTCCTGCCATTCGTAAGCATTGTCTTAAATGAGACATGCCGTATTTAGCGCTGACCCTCGGGTCAAAAAAATCACTTTCACTTAATTGTGGAAATGATGCGCTGTTTAACTGGAACAAACCTCTGTCTGTTGTACCGTTTACATTATGACCAACGGCTCCAGTTTTATATTTACTTTCCGTATACGCCAGTGCAAAAGCCAGCGAAATTGGAATGTTATTTCTTTCAGCTTCAGTTAATATTGCAATTGCAACATCTCTGTTTCCTGTAATCTTTGTGTAAAAAGTGATTACAGAGCTTCTTGAAATTGATGAACGGTAAAGAGTTAAGCCTTTGTCAGAAGTATTATTGAATGCTGCGAAAGAAACTTCGGTAAATAACTGATTTGCCTGTTCAATTTCTTCTTCAGCTTCTTGTGATAAAGGAATCTCGAATGCAACAACAGGAGGAAATGGATCTTCTTTTTCTACTGATGGAAAATAAAAATAAATAAGAAAGGCTATGGTAACAGTAAAAAATCCAAATACTGCTGTGATAAAACATGAAGTTGCAAATTTTTTGTCTTCAGTTTTGCGTTGCATGTTTTTAAATACCTCATCAACTTTTCAGTCGATTTAATAACTGAAAAATACCATAAATAAAATAATTAAACAAGTCTTTTTATAAGAAAAATGACGATTTTATATGAAAATCTTACGTTTTTTTACATTTTTTTAACATTTCTTATAAAATTACTACATCCGATGGAATATTTGTTCCTTTAATAACTTTTGAAAAATAAACATATTGTGCATGCTTTATAGCGAGAGTCTGCATAAAATCACTGGCAAAACAGTTTTGTTCAAATCCGTTTGCTGTTAATTCCTGTGGCAATTCAATTCCTGCAACACAAATGCAGTCTTTAATTCTTCTTGCAGTATGATTAAACGCATTTGTAAAAGATTCTGCCTGTTCTGCAGATTTTAATTCTTTATCTGCAACAGGTACTAATATTACAAATTCATTTTTATCATCAGATTGTTTGAGTTCTTCTCTTAAATTAGCAAGAAATTCTTCATTATATAATTCAGGTTCAAGTTCAACTGTGGACCATTTAATTTCTATTCTTTTAAAAGAATTTATATCAACTAAAGAGTTATCTGATATTTTGTATAATTTATTTTCTTTTACTGTAAAAACTGGATCTAATTTCATTTTGTACCTATATCTTAATAAAATAAAAAAACGGTGGACACTATAATAGAGCCACCGTCTTTTTTAAAATCTTTAAGATTTAAAGATTCACTACTCAGTAAGAATTCTGATAACTTCAGCTTTATCCTGAGTATCAAGGATTTCCTGACGTTTTTCAGGGCTCTTGAAAAGTAAACTTACTTCTGCCAAGAACTGTAGATGTGGACCTGTTTTATTTACAGGTGAAAGTGTCATAATAAAAATACGACATGGTTCTTGATCTAAAGAATCAAAATCTACTGGATTATCTGAAATACCGATACATGCAACTAAATCAGAAACTGTATCTGTTTTTCCATGAGGAATTGCGATTCCGTGTTTCATTCCTGTTGACATTTTACGTTCACGATCAAGTACACATTCGCGAGCTGCATCTTTATCTGTAACTTTGCCAGCCTTGAATAAGACATCAAGCATTTCGTCTACGATTTCTTCTTTTGTAGTACCTTTTAAATGTAGGTTTACTGTGTCTGTTGTTAATACTGTTTTTAAGTCCATAGTACTTATAATTTTAGTCTTGTTACGATTTTTGTCAAGGTAGTTAATGACAAATTTGAATATATTTCTTATAAATTATGCAAAATGAATAATATTGCTTTTTTTTTATTAGTTGTAATACTGAGCCTGTGCATTCCATAATTCAGCATATAATCCGTTTGCTTTTACAAGTTCTTCATGGTTTCCCTGTTCAATAATCTTTCCGTCATCAAAAACTAAGATGTTATCACAAAAACGGCAGCTGCTCATTCGGTGACTGATGTAAATCGAAGTTTTATCCTGAACCATATCATCAAAATGTTTGTAAATTTCGTATTCAGAAACTGGATCTAAGGCACTGGTTGGTTCATCCAAAATTACAAGTGGTGCATCTTTATAAAGGGCACGGGCAATTGCAAGTTTCTGTGCTTCACCTCCAGAAATTTCAACACCATTTTCTTCCTGCTGATAAATATTTGTTTTAATTCCATCTTCAAGTTTCGAAAGTCGTTCACCAAAACCGGCACGTTCACAGCAATCGCGGACTTTATCTTCATCATATTCATTACTTGAAGCAACATTTTCTGCAATTGAGAATGAAAACAGATTAAAATCCTGGAAAACAACACTGAACAATTTTGCATAATCAGCATAATCATAATAACGGATATCAACACCATTTAATAAAATCTGACCTTCTGTAGGTTCATAAAGTCGTGTAAGAAGTTTGATAAAAGTAGTTTTTCCCGCCCCATTTTTACCTACAACTGCAGTTTTAGTTCCAATTTTAATTTTCTGATTCAAATGTTTGATAACGTCTTTATCAGTATTTGCATAGCGGAAAGAAACATCACGGAATTCAATTTCAAATTCGTTGTCGTCACGTTTTTCTGTTGGAATTGTACCTTCGTAACGTTTGTTTTTAATTTCCATAAAGTCGTAGAAATATGAAAGATATTCAGACTTAATATTCAAATCTATAAAACTGTATGAAATCATACTTACGCTTTCTACAAGATTTGTATAAGCAGTAATGAATTTTAATGCACTACCGACTGAAATAAATCCATAAATTGCTTTTAAGCCGACAAATCCGTAACTTACAAACTGAAGTAAAATTCCTGCTAAAAAATCTGGGGCTTGAATTAAATTAATTTTTTTCATAAGGTTAACAAAACGTTTTTCCATCCACGAAAGAGTGCCGTTTACTTTTTTGCTTACCATTTTCTGGCTGTTGTAAAGACGGATATATTTTCCGATTGAATAATCAAATATCAAAGTAAAGAAATAACTGTATTCACGGTTTGCACGTACATTATCAACAAAGAATTGCTGCTGTACACGTTGAGATTTATTATTCAAAAGGGCCGAAATTAAAACTCTTCCAAACAAAACAAAAAGAAGGATAAAAACACTGTACCATTTGCTTAAAAACTGTGGCATAAATCCCTGTAATGTAGTTGTTTGTGTGTAAAATAAAGGAATTAAAATAACGATTGAATAAATTATTTTTGCAATTGTTTCAACAATTCCGGCGAAATTCTGGCAGAATCCCGTAATATCACCGTGAGAATTCATTCCTTCCCGTGCTTTTTTTATCAAATCAAGAGTTTCACGTTTTTCGATAATGTCATAATCAAGACAGAACGATTTTTCGCAGATCATTTTATCTATTTTTTCATCCAATCCTGATGAATTAATATTGATAATTTTATCAAGTCCCCAATATAACAATCCGTTTGCACAACCATAAATAATCAATATAAGTGCATTTTTCATAATTTCTTCAAATGGTGCGTGAACAATAAGCTGATCGATAATAATACTGCTGAAAATTATATTTACGAAAGGTACGGCTGCATTTATGAGACGTTGTATAATTATAAGAGCAATATGTCCTTTTTGAAGTGCGTGTGTCAGTTTTAAAACCTTTTTGACTGTATTTATTTTTTCGTTTTTCATATTTATTTCTCCACATAATACTGGCTTTGAATATCAAATATTTCTTTGTATTTTCCGCCTTTTTTCATCAACTCATCGTGAGTTCCTGATTCTGCAATCTGACCATTTTCAAGGAACATGATTTTGTCGCAGAATTTTGTACTTGCAAGTCTATGTGAAATAAACACTGCAGTTTTACCGCCAGCCATTTCGTTATATTCTTCGTAGATTTTACTTTCGGCAAGTGGATCTAACGCACTGGTAGGTTCGTCTAAGATTAAGAAACTTCCATTTTTATAAATTGCTTTTGCCAGCAGCAATTTTTGAGTTTCGCCGCCAGAAAGTAAAACGCCTTCATCATCAAGATTCTGAGTAATATATGTTTTTTCTTTATTTTTAAGTTCGTTTACCTTTTTATCTAAACCAGCTTTTTTAAGAGAATCCCAGACCTTACTGTTGTCGGTATTTTCAATTTCTGTGCTGGAAACGTTTTCTTCAATTGAAAATGCAAGTGGAGAAGTGTCCTGGAACAAAACGCTGATTGCATCCTGGTAATTTTTTAATCCGATTTCATCAATTGTTTTGCCGTTTACTAAAATATCTCCGCCGGTTTGTTTATAAAGTCCGGTGAGCATTTTTACGATTGTAGTTTTACCAGCACCATTATTTCCAACAAGTGCAATTTTTTCGCCCGCACGGATAGTAAAGTTTAGATTTTTCAAAGTTGGTTTTTCAGCGCCATCGTAAGTAAATTCAACATTTCTAAATTCAATTTCCGGAGCTTCTTCAATTATTTTAACATCATCTGTGTTTTCGACAGACTCAACCACCGGTGAGGAGTTTCTATCTGGTAAATTAATAAAATCGAAAAAGTCATTTAATTCGTGGCTAGATTTTTTTATTTCACTAAAATTACTTGCAAGTGAGTAAATCCAATTTGAAAAACTTGCAATTAAACCAAGATATAAAGTGAAAGTTGCAACATCCATCTGACCATCTAAAACCCGTTTAATTAAAATTGCATAAGCAAGAAAATCGCGAGCAAAGTTGAATATACAATCAGCAACAGTTGGCCAATACCATCTAATCTGAATACGTGCATCATAATCACGGCGGCGTTTAATACAATCATCTAAAAGAGTATTAAACCATTTTTGCAATTGATAAATTCGAATGTCTTTACCGGCGCTTATATTTGTACTTTTTGTAAAAACATAATTCTTTTTACGCCAGATTTCAGAACTTTCTTCACGGTGTTTATCACTATATTTGATTGCAAAAGTACGAAGAACAGTATCAACTACAAACATTGCAAGAATAATTATCAATATTTTCCAGTCAATTGTAAGAATAAAAGCACCATAAGTACCAATTCCCAGAATTGTAACGAGCATATCGATAGTCATATTCATAAGTTGTTCAGGACCATTCCAGTTACTTCCAATCGAATTACAAGCTTTACCCATAATTTTCTGATTTTTCTGTAATTCAATATTCTGATAATCTGTATAAATAGCTTTGTTAAATAATTTTCCACCAAAAATATCCAGACGAGTGTAAATACGTTGTCCCTGTAAAAAACTTCCAAGTATATTTGTAATTCCAGTACAAACTGTAATTGCACCAAGAATAATTGAAATCATAATAAAAAAATGTTTTACATCACCTTTGGTAATAGCACCAATTGCATTTGAAGAAAGCAAGGATGTAAAAAATGGATAACATATTCTTGCAGCCAGATAAATTGGAATTAAAATCCATGCACTTGGATATTTTTTTACCCATGCACCCATAACAACTCCAATATTTTTTAAAAGATTGTTTTTCTTTTTTGTTTTTTCTTTTGAGTTTTTCATAAGAACCTCACTGACTGCAAATATATATTTAAATATGAGATTTTAATTTATAAGTACACGAAATGCTAAAAATCGTGCATGAAATTACATCGGCAACATAATTTCCGTTGCAAAAATGCCAGGTTCGTTTTTTCGGTTAACAAAACCATCGTATTGGGCAACAATTTTATCTACTCGTTTAAGACCAAGCCCATGTTCACCTTTTTTTGATGTAATTAATTCTGTTAGTTTTTTCCGACGAGTTTCTTCTGTAGAATTTTGAACGGAAATATAAAGCTGCTGTTTAAAAGTTCCAATGTAAACGCGGATAAAACGGTTAGGGGATTGTATTTTCTGGCAGGCTTCAATTGCGTTGTCTAAAAGGTTACCGATAATTGCACAAAGATGTACATCTGAAATTGTAAGCTGTCCCGGAACTGTTGCTTTACAATTTACGTTGATTGCCTGTTTTTGCGCGATGGAAATTTTACTGCTCAGAATGGCATTTACGCTTGTATTTCCAGTGCGGATTGCAATATCAATGCTGTCCAAATCTTCTTCAAGGTGATCAAGGTATTTTTCAATTTCTTCTATTTGATTCATTGCAAGGTAAGCTTTTAATGTCTGCATGTGATTATGATAATCATGTCGCCAGCCGCGCATTGTGTTGTAAACATTTTCAACTTCATCACGCTGCTTTTTAAGAATGGAATCCTGAAAATTAAACAGCCATTTTTCATCTTTCTTTTTTGTAATTATATAAGTGATGATAATTGCAGCAATAAGGAGAAATAGGGTGATAAGTATGTATATAAATTTGTTCATTTTATTCTTTCATTACCTTTATAAATTCCTGATTCAATTCCACGTATTTATTTCTTGCAACGGGAATTACTTCTTCATTGTCCAAATAGCATTCGGTTCTTGTGATTTTTGAAACGTGCTGCAGATTTACCAGAAAACCTCGGCGTAAACAGAAAAAGCCGTGTTGTTCAAATTCTGTAGAAATTGTCCCAAATGCGCATTTCCATTGTTTTTCGCCAGTTTTCCCAGTTCCCACCAGACGCACGTAATGTCCCTCTGCTTCTATATAAATAATATCTTCAAACGGAATTTTTTCTATATCAGAACCAGTCTGCAAAATAAAAATATCTTTTTTGCGGCGGGAAAAATCGGCAAACACTAAATCGAGAACATCAAAAAAATCATTTTCTTTAATTGGTTTTAGAATGTAACGAATGGCATCGACTTCATATCCTTCTATGGCATAATCTTTGATGCCTGTAAGAAAAATTAGAGAACCAGAATAACCACGGCTTCGAATTAATTTTGCAAGTTCAAAACCGTTCATTTTACCCATTTCAATATCAAGTAAAATCAAATCACATTCGATTCTGTCTTCAGATTCAAAAATGTAATTTTCTGCACTGGAATATAAATCAATATTTACAGAAACGCCAGTTTTGATTGCCCATTTTTCAATAAGCTGTTTTTCATATTCGCGGGTAGGTTTATCATCTTCACAAATTGCAATGCGCATGAAAAAATTATAACAGAGAAATTACGTATATTAAATAGAAAAAAAATTGTAATTTGCTAAGAAGTAACAGAACAGTTTTATAATTATATATGGTGATTATAATGTTTATAGAGGTGGTTCATATCAGGATGATGCATATTGGTGTATGATTTTTTATCGTAATTTAGATAAATATTATTATTTCACTAATATCAGTTTTAGGATTTGTCGTTCACTAAAATAATTATTTTTAATAGAAATTGTTTTGATTAATTCTTTTCTATATAATTAATATTATTTTATAAATCTTGTATCAGTTAATGATATTCACTATAATTTTGTTTTAATAAATATAAGTGTCTTTTTATTTTGATACTTACACAGGAGCAAATAAATGATTTCTTGGTCAAATGCAGATAAACTTTCTTCTTGGAAAAAGTTAATGTCTTTAAAAGGTATGGTTAGTGTAGCAGATGAATTGAACGGTGCTGATGCTGCAAATCGTATTTCTAAATATTCTATTGATATGGGTGGCGGTCTTACTTACAATTATGCCGCTAAACAGGTAAATGAACAGATAATTAAAACTATGGCTGAACTTGCAGAAGAGCAGCAGCTTGTAGAAAAATATCAGGATTTGTTAAATGGTTCTGTAATCAACACTGGTGAAAAACGTATGGTTCTTCATCAGCTTACACGTGGTCAGCTTGGTAATGATGTTATGGCTGACGGTGTAAATAAACGTGAATTTTATATAAACGAAGTAAAACGCATTTCTGATTTTGCTAACGATGTTCATTCTGGAAAAATCGTTAATGAAAAAGGCGAAAAATATACTACAGTTTGTCAGATTGGTATTGGCGGTTCAGATTTAGGTCCACGCGCTATGTATCTGGCATTAGAAAACTGGGCAAAGAAAAATAATACTTTCAAAATGGAAGCACATTTTATTTCTAACGTTGATCCAGATGATGCAGCTTCTGTTTGTAAATCAATCGACATTTCTAAAACAATTTTCATTTTGGTTTCTAAATCTGGAACTACACTTGAAACTTTAACAAACGAAAGTTTCGTAAAAGAATTTATTAAAAAAGCCGGATGTGATGCATCTAAACATATGATTGCCGTTACATCTGAAACATCTCCATTGGCACACAACCCAGATTACATGGCTGCTTTCTATATGGATGATTATATCGGCGGTCGTTACAGTTCAACTTCTGGAGTAGGTGGAGCAATTTTAAGTTTGGCATTCGGACCAAAAGTATTCCAGGAATTCTTAGACGGTGCTGCAGAAGAAGATAAACTTGCTTTGAATAAAGATATTACTAAAAACCCTGCAATGATGGATGCATTAATTGGTGTTTATGAAAGAAACGTTCAGGAATATCCAGCAACTGCAATCCTTCCTTATTCACAGGCTCTTTCACGTTTCCCAGCTCATTTACAGCAGCTTGATATGGAAAGTAACGGTAAATCTGTAAACCGTTTTGGTGAAAAGATGGATTATCTAACTGGCCCTGTAATTTTTGGTGAACCAGGAACTAACGGACAGCATTCATTCTATCAGCTTTTACACCAGGGAACAGACATTGTTCCATTACAGTTCATTGCTTTCCAGGAAAATCAGACAGGCGATGATGTAGAAATTAAAGGTTCTACAAGCCAGACAAAACTTTGTGCAAATGTTACTGCTCAGATTGTTGCTTTTGCCTGTGGTAAAAAAGATGATAATCCAAATAAAGCTTTTGCCGGTGGACGTCCTTCTAGTTTAATCTACGGTAAAGACGTAAATCCAAAATCACTTGGTGCTTTACTTGCTCACTACGAAAACAAAGTTATGTTCCAGGGATTTGTATGGAACGTAAACAGTTTTGACCAGGAAGGTGTACAGTTAGGTAAGAAACTTGCAACTGCAGTACTTGCTGGTGAAATGGAAGGTGCTTTAGCTGCATACGCAAAACTGTTGATAAAGTAAAATACTGTATTTTTATAATTTTTAAGAAAGGATTATTCTAAAAACAGAATAATCCTTTTTTTTTATTTATATATTTTTTTAAATGGTGATATAATAATTAATATTAAGAGATTAATTATGAAAAGATTTGTTTTGTTTTTATCAGTTTTATTTTTATCAGTTAATTTGTTTGCTGAACAGAAACTTGAGTTGTCTTTAATGAATTATATGCCTTCGAGCATAGCAGACGAAAAAGTTGAAGCTCAGTTAATCTATTCAAATTCGTTGCAGCTTGCTAATCAGAATGTTATTGATTATTCAGCGGGAATAAATGTCAATAATTCTTTAGTTGGAGCAACAGAATATCTTTCGTGGAAATTTACAGATGCAATATCTTCCAGAAATGATTATTCATTTAATATTTTCTTTGATCAGTGTCTTCACTGGAGATATTTGTATCAGGTAAGTAATCAGCTGGATTTTCTTATCGGTCCGCATTTTCAGTTTAATTTAGCAAAAGGATGGTCTATAGAAGTTACAACTTTGTATTTATTAAAAATCGGATTTATAGACGGTATGAAAAAGCCTGTTGCCGCAAATGATGGTGAAGCAGGATTTTATTTTAAGAAAAGATTCACTCCTTCTTTTTCAGGAATTTTTTCTTTAACAAGTTATGACTTTTTTTATATTCCGAAATTCTTAGCACCAATCTGGACTCTTGGTGTTCAGTATGATATTTCATCACAATTTTATTTATCTTTAGATACAAAAGTTCGTTATATCGATATGTTTACATTAACAGCATATCTTGATTCATTTGAAATTAGATTAGCATTTGGAGTTGTGTTATGAAAAAAAGCATTTTAATTTTAAGCAGTTTATTAGTCATATTGAGTATTTCCTGTAAATATGGAATCGGAGAAGCTTTTTACCGAAAGAATGGAATTAATAAACGAATAGAAAATATTAAAGAACTTGATAATCCTATACCAGAAGAAGTTGGTTCAAAATATACTATATTGATGATGTCTGATGTACATTTCGGTTCATCACAAAAAAGAAATGATGATGAATTTATCGAAAAATTTAAGGAACTTTGTTCTGTAGAAGATGTTACACTTAGACCAAGATTTGCAGTAAATGTCGGTGATGTTACAGAAATTGCCAGCGCCGAAGAATATGATTCGTTTTTAAAAGTTACATCTAAGATGAAAGAAATTGCCTATGAAAAAATGGGTATAGATGATTTTAAGGTTTATTCAATTACAGGCAATCACGATTTGTATAACGATGGCTGGGAACTTTATAAAACCAAATTATATCCGGGAACATCTTTTTATAGTTTCCATACCGGTAAAGGTGATAAAAAAATCGGCTGGTATTTTCTGGATTCCGGAGACGGTTCGTTAGGTAAAAAACAGTTGAACTATTTAAAAA
This sequence comes from uncultured Treponema sp., assembly GCA_937892225.1. GTDB lineage: Bacteria > Spirochaetota > Spirochaetia > Treponematales > Treponemataceae > Treponema_D. The sequence goes on along the minus strand of CALAUH010000162.1, from coordinate 14,659 downwards.
CTGCTATGAATAATGATGATTCTAAAAAAATTGTTTATTCTCATTATCCTTTGTATGAAAACAGTGTTTTTTATTATACATTTCAGAATACAGAAGAAAGAGATATCCTGTTGAATCTTTTTAATAAGAGAAATGTTGCTTTAGTTTTTGCGGGGCATTTTCATACAGGCTGGGAATATGATTATGGTAATTTTAAGGAAATTGGTGTTAGAGGCTATTTAGATAGAAGAAATGTAACTTTATTAACCGTTAATCATGAAACAATGGAATTTAATGTTAAAGAAGTGAAATTTTAAGTCGATATATAAAATTTTAGTGATTTTTAACGTAGTTACTGCCGATATTATAAGAGATATAGTAGAAATTTGCAGAAAAAATTTGCAAATAAGTAAATTTAAATCAATAATGGTAGTGCTATGAATTTATTTTTAAAGAAACTATTTTATTTATTATCTCTTATTGGCTGTTTCACTATTTTAGCTTGTAATGGTGGGGCAGGTCTTGGTGAAGCGATTGACCTTGAATCACCGGTTATTACAGTAACTTCCCCAGAAAAATTCTCTTATCAACATTGTTCTTTTACAATGAAAGGAACATGTACTGATAACAAAGGAGTTACAAAAGTTGTTATCAGCAATAAGGAAAGCGGAAAGGTTTATGGAAACGCAGTAATTACTGGAGACGAGTGGTCTTTTGACGTAAAGCTAGAGAAAGAAGAAGAAGGTGAAGTTACATTCCTTTGTACTGCACACGATGAATTTGGAAACTCTTCTACAAAATCAGCTCGAACTGTTACTTATCTTGTCGATGAACATGCTCCGGAAGGTCTTGCATGGTATGTTGAGCGTGGAAATAGTATTCAATCTAATTTAAAAGATAAAGAAGAACTTGAAAATCTTGACTACACACTTGCCGTAAATAAAGATGTTCCACAGAACGAAGAATTCTATATTCACGGAAGTTTCTACGATGCCATGTCTATTGATACAATTACTCTTAAATTGTTCGAAGATTCTTCTACAACACCTGTTATTGAACAGACTGTAACTGCAACTCCTGGTGATCATTATATTGGAGACGGTAAATCAATTTATTCTCCAGTCTTCCATTTTACACAGGCAGATCTTGTACAAAAAGACAGCAGTTTAGCTACTGGTAAACATTATTTACGTATTGGATATTATTCTCGTGATAACGACAGTCTTGAAAATGCTAACGAAGATGAAACAGATACAGGAATGTATGTTTTATGGTGGCCGGAAAGTGATAAACCTGGAATTCAGCAGATTAGTATTGTAAATGATAAAATTACTGTTAGTATTGGTAGCCAGATTCCAATTGACTTCTTTGATGATGATGCTTTATCTGAAATTCATTATTCTTTAAGAAATTCAATTACTGGAACACCAGAACAGTATGTAAATTCTCTGGTTTCTAGCTCAAGTACAAGAACAACAGCATTTACTCCACAGGAAAATCAGCCTGCAGTTTCTACAATATTTTCAGATGAAAAACAACGAGACGTTCCTTGTCAGATTGAAGCACCTGGTATTCCTTGCCAGATGTATCTTGTTGCTGCAGCAAAAGATATTCGTGGAAAATGGAAAGCTCGTGTAATTCCTCTTGAAGTAACTGATGAAAATAAACCTCTCTTGTTCGTTGAATCTCCTTCTCAGAATACTATTCCTGAAATTAAGGCAAATACAGATTCTACATTTGAAATCAAAGGATACAGTCTTGATACAAAAGGTTCTTCTTATATAAAGATTGTTTATATCCCAAATGATCCAAATGATCCTGATAATGCCGGAAATAATACTTCTGCTAAAAAAGAAGAAAGAGCAAAAGCACTCCTAGAAACATATAAAACAGATACTTCTGCTAAAAAGGTTATTTATAATTCATCAAGTCAAAAAACTGGTGAAGTAATCTGGTATCAGAAGTTTACTACAAATAATATAACAAGCGGCTGGAATAAACAGCAGTTTACAATCTCTATGGATTTATTGACTGATTTCGTTAATTCTAACGGTCAGACAACTGCTAAAGAAAGAAAATTCTTTGAAATCTGTATAGAAGATAGTGATGGTAACAAAGTTTATAAACCATTCATTCTTTTAGGTGATTCAATTTCTCCATCAATCGAAATCTTTAATCCAGAAAAAGAACTTAGTGTACACGATTATACACAGAGTGATTTGGTAATTGAATTTATGGGTAAAAAGAATTCTGGTCTTGGTATTGATACTTCAAAATATAAAGTAACTACTACAATTGGTAATAATTCATATGAATATAGTGTTGGTCATGGACTTACAGTTAATTCAACAACAAAACGTGCATCGGTAACTATCTCTAAAGCTACATTAAAAGAATGGTTTAAGGTAGAAACTCAGCCAACATTTACTTTCTATGCAACAGATACTTTAGGTAATGGTGGTAACGGAGAAGGCCAGCGTTCAGTTATTCTTAGTGAACGACCAACTATTCTTTCTATTCTTACACCAGGAAAGAGTGGAGATATTACCTGTAAAGCTGGAGATGAAATTACATTCAAAGTTTCATTCTCTAAACAGGTAAAAGTTACTGGAACTCCTAGATTAAAATTAAAATATTCTTCAACAGATACAACTTATAAATATGCAAACTACTATTCTGGATCTGGAACAAACGGTTTATTGTTCAAGTTTACAGTTCCACAGGGAGCTACTTCTACTAAATTGCTTTGTGACGGATTTGATACAGCATCAGAAAATAAATTCCCTACAGGAATTAAGATTCAGGCTACAGAATTAGGAGAAGGTGATATTTATACTTCTATTGCATCTGCAAAAATGTTTACAGAAGATACAACAATTGCAATTGATGGTATTTTACCGACAATTAAATCTATTACTGTAACACCTGCAGATGGTAACTATTACTGTAAGAAAGGTAAGACAATTAATGCTGTTGTAGAATTTACAGAAAATATTTCTGTATCATCTAATCCTTCTTTGATTTTGAAAGTTGGAAATTCTAATTTGAACTTTACAACTCAGAGTATTGGTGATAATGAAATTACATTTATTCATCAGGTAACTAACAGCGATCCTCAGGGTACAATTTCAAGTAAGTTTGCTTCAGCATTTACAAGTGCTAATACTGCTGCAATTTGCGATGGAGCTGGAAACCCATTGAGTCTTTCTAATACAAAAGAAGAAACTTCAACAGTTGTAATCGATTATACAGCACCTTCTGTAACTTCTTCACTTCCTCTCAGCGGTACTTATAATAATGCACAGAATATTACAATCAGTGGAATTGAAAGTGGTGCAAAAGCTTACTATTCTAAAGACGCAGGTGCTTCATGGACTTTGTATAATTCAGCAAGCCCTGAAAACTTAGGAAGTGGTTCTTATGATATTACAACATATCAGGAAGATTTGGCTGGAAATAAATCTGCTACATCAGCTATACAGAGTGTTGTAATCAATAATAACTTCCCAAATATTACTAACCTTTCTATAAATATTTCAGACGGTCAGTATCAGGCAGGAACTGTTGTTCCAATTGCAATCGACTTTGAAGATGACATTATGATTTATAATGCAACAGATGTTCAGATTGTTCTTGCATCTAAAGCAGATTCTTCTATAACAAAGACACTTAATGTAACTGTTCCTTCTAGTCATAGAACTTCTAAACTTGAATACAGCTATACAGTTGCAGTTGGAGATACTTTACTTGGTCTTCAGGTTAAAGAAATTGTTTTTGCAGATTCTGTAGCAGATGCTTACGGTAACAAACCTGCATATTCAGGAACACCAAAGAAATTGACTGAATCAAATTGTACATATTTGACAGCACCAGACGGTGGTAACCGAGAAGGTATTTCTTTGGACGGTGTTTTACCAACAATTTCTGGATTTAATCCTGTAAATAACGGTGTTTGTTCTGCAACAAATAACGAAAACTTTAAGATTACTTTGACATTCTCTGAAAATGTTGCAAAGGAATACGGTGAAATTATCTTACAGAGAAAAGGTGACTGGGCAATTCCTGCAGTATTAACAGAAACTGAATATAACAACTACTACTTAAAGATGACTGCTGCAAATCAGGAAAAACTTATTAAGACTGATTCAGCTGGTTCTCCAGTATTAGGATATAAATCTGGTATGCCAGTAGGACCTTATCAGAAGATTCCTCAGGGACTTAAGTTAGAAAATGGTTCTTATGTTCCAGATAAGAGTGTTAAATTTGTTCTTGTATATGATTTAGGTCTTTATTCAGGAACAGCATCTTTGAATGATGGAACACAGAACGGTACATTTACAGCATCTGTAGCAGATATTCGAAATGCATTAAAATCTGTTGATTTTGATAAACATAAGGTAGATGTTTCTTCTGACTTCGTAAAGATTACAAACAACGTAGTAGAAATTACATTCCCAGATGTAATCGAAGACGGTCGTGAATGGGAATTATATATTCCAAATACAGCTTTCCGTGATAATGCTGCAAACTTCTATAAAGGTATGAGCATTACTGGAAAAACAGTATCAGGAGCAACAGATACATATACATTATGGTCAAATAAAGTTGCAAAACCTGTAGTACGTCTTGATAAATACAGTCATGGATGGGGTGCTAGAGAACCTGGTAGTGATGGTTCAATTAGTAAAACAATAACAAATGCTTCTAGCATAAAAGGAACTTCTCAAGGTACTAATACTGGTCATACAATGGATCCAACTGGTTATGCTCGTGTTCGTATAGATTGTGAAACTCCAGATGCAACAATTAAATATGAAAAATTAAATACAGGTGTACAGTCTCAGGGTACTAGTAAGTCTGGTACAAATCCAGGAACTTATACACAGAAATCTGTTGGAACATCTTTGACATATTACAGAAGTTATATTCCAGATATTACAGAAGCTGCAATGAAATTTACAAATTCTGGTGATGATTATACACAGGGTAATAATATAGCGGTTGGTGATGGTACATATACAACAGCACGTAAGGATTATGTAGTAGCTAAGGCTTCTAAAACAAACTTTACTGCTTCTGATTATGGTTATGAAGGTGTATTTAAAACTGTTGTTTATATACCAGATACAGGTAAAAATAATAATCCTACAGATATTCAAGGTGGTACTGCAGCAGGTGGTCAGCCAAATATTGATGGATTCCCATTAAGAGATAATACTAGCGATCAGCGATATTCAAAAGATGCTTATTGTTTTAATGGTTCTAAATCTGCAGCGTGGGTTACTTATGAAATTGTAACTAATGATTATGCTATGCTTGTAACAACTTCAAATTATAGTCAAAAGTATCCTTATAATAGTTACGGGCAGATGTGTTACATAACTAAAATTTCATTCTATTAATGAGAGGTGAGTATATGAGTATGGTGAATAAAATGAAAAAAATATTTTTTAAGACATTATTAACAGGTGCTTTAATCTCATTGGTTTCTTGTAATGTAGGTTTAGGACGAGCCGTAGACGTAAAAGCTCCAACTGTAGACTTAACAAGTCCAGAACGTTCCGGATATATTCTAAAGAGTTTTACTATTAATGGTGTTGCAGATGATGATACTGAATTAACTAAATTAACATTATCAGTTGAACCATTGGATAATCCAACTCCAGAAAATACATTGAGTTTTAGATTTGAGAATGCAGGCTGGGAAAAATATGATGCCGCTTCTGACACATGGTCTAGTTACGAAAATGAATTTTCAACAATCACAGGTTCTAAAACTCATAAAGACTGGACTTTAGGAATTGTGTTTGATGATACAGTACAGACTGGAACAGAATTCAATATTATTACTCAGGTTTATGATGCATACAAAAACGAAAGCATTGAATCTAAAGATGAACGCTCAGTTGTTGTAGATATGAATGAACCTGTTGTAACAATTATTTCTCCAATTGTACGTTCTTATGCACAGGAAAGTTCAGCATTCCAGAATGATTACCGTTTAAGAGACAACAGTGTTCTTGATAACTTGATGAATGGAACATTTACTATTAAAGGTTCACAGAAAGAAGACGGTCGTTTACAGTACTTGAATGTTTATCTTGATGAAAAAACAACTACAACAATTGATGAAGAAACATTAAAAGATGATGCAGTATTCTTCAAGAAAGTTACAGGTGATAATTTAAGAAACTGGAGTACAGATGTTAATCTTTCTACATTGTCTGGTTATGAACATAATGGAAAACTTCTTCGTCTTGTAACAGAAAGTTATGATGAAGCTGGAAATAAAGAACTTAGAGTTCAGGGGTGGTTTACATACTGGAATGATGCAGATATTCCTTGGATTACAGCAACTTTTGGTGGAAATACATATAGTGAAAATGTAGGGGTTTATCCAAGTTGTGATTTACAGGGACAGACTTATGATGATGACGGTATAAAATCTATTAAAATCACACTTTATAGAGATAATGAAACTACTCCTTGTAAAGATCCAATAATTTTGAATCTTGACGATACTCCAAAATATAAAGCATGGTCAATTAAAGCTTTGGGTGAAACATGTGAATTCAGAGTAGAAATTGAAGCAGAAGATGTTAATGGAAATAAAGCTGCAAAAGTTACACGTTATATGTGTGTAACAGATACAAACCCTCCTTCTTTTGAAATTGAAACAGACCCATATACACCAATGTTTGGTGATGCAAATGGAGATGTTTATTTCAAAGGTTATGTAGAAGATGATGGTGAAGTAAAATCATTAAAAGTAGTTCGTATTAAACAGAGTGCAGATGCAACTTCATTAATTGAATATTATAAAGATTCATATTCTGAATGGGCAAAGGTTAATGCAACTACAACAAGTGTTACAGATAAAAATGGTAACAAAATCTGGTACATTCCTTTGACTGCAGCTGATCCAGATGATGCAAAACATAGAAGAACTTTCAATAAAAAGTTCAATATATTTACAGACTTTGGAATTAATGGAACTACAGAAAAATTAAATACACAGCAGTTCATTATCATGGCTACGGATAATGGTAACTGTTCAAAAATAGACTCTTGGACATGGGCCGGAGATTCTGATGCTCCAACCCTTTCTATCGGAAGAGTTACAGTTTATACTTCTTCTGCAAAAACTACTGTAAAAGAGTATATTGATTATGCTGAATGGGAAGCACAGAATAAAGCTAAAAAATTGCAGCCATTCAATAAATCTGGAACAGGTATTACTGATTATATTACACTTTCTGGTACATGGTCAGATAACTCAACAGATATATGGAGCAATAAAGAAAAACATGGTGAATTTGTTCTTACTCTTGAAGAATCTGTTCCTGAAGGTATACATGTTACAGTTAATACTAATGGAACTTGGGTAAGTGATGCTTTTGTTCCAAAAGATGTTACAACAGAAAAAATTCATGCAGAATTCTCAGATTATGCAGGTAACGTTGTAAAAGCTGATGAATCATTCTTTGTAAACAGTAGTAAACCTCAGTTGTTAAGAATTACTTCTTCAGAAAATGATGGTTCTTATAAAGCAGGTGCAAAAGAACTTATCATCACAATGGAATTTAATAAGGCTGTTGCTTTCTTTAATGGTTCTCCAACATTGACTTTGAATGTACCAACAGGTGCAACATCAAGCAATAGAAAGAAGATTTCTTGTAAACAGACTGCCGGAACATATCAAAGTACATTTGAATTTGGATATACTCCAGCTGCTGGTGAAGATGTTGCTGCACTTGATGTAGAAAGCATTAATACAAATGGTATTACTTGGAAAGATCAGGATGGTACAGTAGTAGAAAATGTAACAGTTCCTTTAAATGTAAACGATACACTTGCAGGTTCTCGTTCAATTTGTATTGATACAGTTGCACCACAGTTTAGTACTGTAAGTGCAATTTCTGCTCAGAAATCTTATAAAGCAGGTGAATCAATTTACATTCAGGCAACTTTCAATGAAGATGTTATAATCTCAGATGTTTCTAAAATCAAGTTGAACTTAAATGCTGCATCAAACTTAACAACAAATACTGTTAGAAAAACTGGTGCCAGAACATTAATGTTTACATATCAGATTGCAGACGGTCAGAATGCATCTCCATTAAAGATAAACAGTATTACAATCACTGGTGCTGGTATTACAGACGTTGCAGGAAACGCATTGGTTACAACTCCTGGAAACCTTACTTTGACAGGAATCGTAATTGATACAGAAGTTCCACCAGCTCCAACAATTAATAATATTCAGGATAATACATTTGTCTATAATAATGATGGTGTAACATTCTCTTTAGGAAATGTTGTATCAGATGCAAGTGTTCAGCTTTACTCTATAGATAACGGTGCATCTTGGACAGATTATACTGGTCCTGTAACTTTAAGAACAAATGGTGAATATATCATTACTGCAAAAGTTCAGGATGCTGCTGGTAATGAATCTCCATTGGCAGTAAGTAAACGACTTGTTATTGATGGAACAGAATTGTTTAATTCAGTAACTGCAGGTGTTCCAACAGGTATTTATACAACAGGAAAAGTAATTCCAATTTACTTGAACTTTAAGAAGAATGTAAAAGTTTCTGCAGGTTCTTACTTAACATTGAATAATGGAAAAACTGCTGTAATTTCTAATGCAAATACTTCTACTAATAAGTTAATTTATAATTATACAGTTGTAGAAGGGGACGCAAGTAACGGTCTTGATGTAACTGCAATTGTCGGTACATTTACAGATTCAAACAATATTGATGTAACAGCACGTGTTGTAATTCCAGACGGAAAGAATCTTATAGACGGACGAACAATTAAAGTAGTTACTGGAAAACCTGTAATTAATAGTGTTGTATTAAATGGTAACATATTGAATATTACATTCAGCAGTGATGTTGTAAAAGGAGACGGAAGCGTAACTTTGACTCAATCTTCCGGCTATAAAGCACCTTGTGTATTATCGAAAGAAGATTTTGGTAGTTATAAATTAACATCTTCAGGAATTTCTTCTTACTATTCACTTGGAACAAACGGTTCTGATTCAGATGGTAATCCAGATACTATAGAAAAATATGTCTTGAATTATAATACAGACAGTACAAATACTACATTAATTCAGCTTTTACAGGCAGCAAATGCAGATAAAGTTAGTGTTGATGTAAGATCTAGTTATGTTTCTGTAAATGACAATGTTGTTTCTATAGAATTAGCAGATTCTTATGCCCCTCCTGTAAAAGGTGCAACATATACTGTACAGATTGATTCAAACTTTGTAAAAGATAAACAGAATCATAGTAATGATTCAAGTAACATTTATACAGTAACAGTTGATGGAATAGAAGAGCCTGTAATTCGTATTAATAAACTTAGTGAAACTTTATCAAAAAGTGGAACTACTTGGTCTGTAACTTTACCATATCAAACTTCTGTAAAAGTTGACTGTCAGACTCCTGGTGTTACATTAACAACAAAAACAGGTAATAAAAAGAATAATGCAACTGCAATTACAAAGACAACTAAACCTTCAAAAGTTGCAAAAACAGGTATAACAGCTTCAACTACTCAGTCTGCTAATCCATTTACAATTGGTGAGACAACAACAGACAGTCAATCAACAGCTGGTTATATTTATAAGATACAATGTACTGCTTCAAAAACCGGACAAACAAGTGTTACTTCATATGAATTTGCTTATCGTTCTGTATTAGTACTTACCGGTACTCCTAGCTATGAAGACAGTGGTAGTGAAATTCAAAATAATATGCAGTCTGCCTGGGTAAGGGGTGGAAATGTTCCTTCTGGTACAAATACAATCAGTACATTCCCATTAAGCTGGGATACTTCAGATTTTTCTAAAGTACGTGCTATGAACGGAAGTGGTACTGGTACTCGAACATGGATTACATGGGAAATAAGTGATACATGTTATTTCCAGTTCTTAAGAGGAACAAATATAGCCAACTGGCCGAACGATGTAGCTACAAATGGTCCTACAAAATGGGTTTGGGGTATGGAAGGTAATGCTTCTGTAGTTAAAGATTATCCATTATATCCAGGTCAAAGTATTTCTTATAATAGTGCTGCTTTGGATAGTCAAAAATTAAAATTCTATTATAAACATACTGAATCACGTAATGCTGATGGTACAGTAAGTAAAGATTATAATTAATATCATTTTGATATAAATCAAAGTGAAAATCTAAGGCTATTCGGAAGGTCAAACTTTTGAATAGCCTTTTTTTTCATCATTTGTATTTTTTATCAAAAAAATGTATACTGTTGTATAAATATGCATTTTTGGAGTCTTATAAATGAAAGAAAGACAGTCACGACTTAAGGCAATAAAAAATTTGATTAAAAATAATATAATAGAAAGTCAGGATGATTTATTAGCTTTATTATTAAAAGAAGATTATGAAGTTACTCAGGCAACTTTAAGTCGCGATTTAAAACTTTTAAAAGTTGGTAAAGTTCCAGATGGAAAAGCTGGATACATGTATGCCTTACCAAGTGAAGAAGAAAATTCTGAATCACAGGCAATTTATGTACAGGATTTTTTAAGAGGATATATTAGCATTGACTGGAGTGGAAATATAGTAGTTATAAAAACATTCCCGGGGCATGCAAATACTGTTTGTAATGCAATCGATAATTTAAATATGGACGAAGTTTTAGGAACAGTTGCCGGAGATAACTGTATGTTCGCATGTTTAAAAGAAGGCGTTACAGGTCCTGATTTTATGAAAAAATTAAAAAGTTATATTCCAGAAATCGATGACTAATGGATTATTTTTATGTTATTTACAAGTACAAGAAACAGTAATTTATCAATACATTTTTCTCAGGCAGTAAAAGACTGCATTCCTTCAGACGGTGGAGTATTTGTTCCTTCGTTTTCTGCAAATGAAGATTTAAGAAAATGGATTTATTATATCGATGAAAAAACAACTTTTAAATCTATTGCAGGAACATTAACATCAGCTTTTTTGCATGATGAATTTTCTCCAATAATCTGTGAAACAATTGCAACTAATGCTTTTCCTTTTGAACCAAAAGTTACTCAATTAGATGACAGTCTTTTTCATATGGAATTGTATAACGGTTTTACAGGTTCATACAGAGATTTTGGAGTTTCATATCTTTGTTCATATCTTGAAACTACACATGCAATTTATGGCGGTGAATCAGTTTTCCTTGATTATACGACTGGTGAATTAGGTGCACTTCTTGCAAAAACATTAAAAGGTAAAAAACATATAAAGGCAGTTTTGGTATATAAAAAGGGAACTGTTCGTGGTTTAAATGATTCTGATTTTATCTGGAACGGTGGAAATATTTTACCAATCGAGATGGAAGGAACTCAGGAAGAAATAAAATCGGTTGTAGCACAGGTTTTTGCAGATAAAGATTTTGTAAAATCACATAATCTTACAATTGCAAATACTACAAATGTCTGCAGATTAATGGCCCAGGTTTTTTATTTTCCGTATGCTTTTGCTCAGATTAAACATAAAGTAGACGGTGATATTTTTTATTCAATAGATTCAAGTAATTATTCAACTTTAGTTTCTGGTCTTTACAGCTGGCGTTTTGCTTTACCTTTAAATGGTTTTTATCTTCCTGCAACAAGTCAGCTTGGTGTTAATGAAGAAGGTAATGCTTTTGTTTCTAATTCAATCGTAGATTTTAAAGAGCGTGATGAAAATAATCCTATTGAGCCTGGAAATCTAGAAAGATTAGAATCATTCTTTGGCAAAAACGAAATGATGATGCGTAACTTTGTATTCCCGTCAGAAATTTCGGAAAAAAACAGAGAAAAAGCTGCAAAAGAGTTGTACATGAAATATAAAGTTTATGCAGACAAAGGTACAGCAAGTGCTTATGCGGCAATAAAACAGAATCAAATGGAAGTTTATGATGAAGGCGGAGCATTTGTTTTAATTTCTCAAAAACATCCATCTTTAGATAAAGATTATTGTAGACATGTTATTGGAAAAATTCCAGAAATGCCAGAAAATATTGCTTCTGCTATAAAACCTTTTAATTTGAATAGAAAAGTTATTAGTACAAAAGAAGAATTAAAAGAACTTATAATTAACAACTTGAAATAACGAGGATGATTATGCTTGTACAGGATTGCCCGAAAGAATTTTTCGATAAAAAAAGTGATGTTTTGTATGGAACTGTAAAACATGAAACATATTTTTCGAATACATGTAAAATGGAAAGAGGATATTCTATCATTTTACCAGCCAGTTATGACGGTAAGAAAAAATTTCCAGTTTTGTATTTCCAGCATGGTATTTTTGGTGATGAAAATTGCATTGTAAATGATAAAGAAAATTATATCGTAGAAATTGCAGGAAATCTTGCAAAAAATAATCTTGCTAAAGAAATGATTATTGTTTTTGGAAATATGTTTGCAACAGATAATCCTGAATTAAAGCCTGGATTTGATCAGAAAGCAATTGATGCATATGACAATTATATTAATGAACTTATAAATGATTTAATGCCTCATATTCAGAACAATTATGCAGTTTTGACAGGAAAAGAAAATACAGCAATCTGTGGTTTTTCTATGGGCGGAAGAGAATCAATTTATATTGGTTTGCAGCGTTCAGATTTATTTAATTATATTGGTGGAATTGCTCCAGCACCTGGTTTAGTAAAAGCAGAAGATTCTAAAATGAAGCATCCTGGAATGTTGTCTGAAGATAAAATGAAATTTGTAAAAGCAGACTGTATCCCAAAATTGTTTATGGTTTGCTGCGGATCAATCGACAGTGTAGTAGGTAACTTTCCTAAATCTTATCACGAAATATTTGAAAAAAACAATGTTGAACATTTATGGTTCGAAATAGATAAAGCTGATCATAATGCTATGGCAATCAGGACTGGCTTTTACTCTTTTTTGCAGAAGATTTTTTAGTCACTGTTTTTGTCGTATTTTTTGCAACTTTTTTCGAAACTGTTTTTACAGTTTTTTTAGCTGTCTTTTTAGGTGCGAATTGTTTTATAAATAAATCGCACTTATAGGCAGCTTTTATTTTTGCAGCATTTAATTTTTTGTATAAGGCAAAATTTTCTGGGATATCTTTTTCCTTTGCAAATAAATTCTGTAATGCAAAAATTATATTTAAGCTGTAATCACTTAATTCCTTATTGAACCACCAGATATTATCAAAATTGTTTACACCGCTTAAAAGTATATTGTATTTGCTTTGCATTAAAAGACTTACAATCTGATATTCAATTCCTGTTTTGTAAGATTTAAAATCAGAAACTGAAGATAGTATGAACAGTTTTGTAAGATTATTTTTTAGTTCAGGCTGTTTTAAGAATTCTACAAATTTTCTGGCAAGATTATATTTTAATGCAATGGAATTTTCTGCATACTGTCCGCATAAAGCCCATAAAATTAACTGTAATTCTAAATCTTTATTTGAATCTTCGAGAAGTTTTGTAAATTTAATATTAGTCGTACATTTTAACAAAGATTTTTGTAAATCAGTGATTTTTGTATTAGATTTTTCTTTATGGATTTTATACAAAAGTGTTAATCTTGAAACAATGTTTTTAGATAAAACACTGACTTTTTGTTCTTTACCGAGAACTTTGGAACATTCATTGTTAAAATCATCAAGTTCTTTTTCTGAATCTAAAATAATATTTTTTAGTTTAGTAAGATAGTTTTCTTTTTTAATAGGTTTATCATATTTTAGTTCAAAATTGTTTTCCTGATTAATTTCGAAAATTTTAAGAATTTCAGGTAGAGTTTTTTCTATATATTTATTAAAAGATGCGTATAAATCTTTGTAAAGAATATCCTGCCATGTGTTTTCGATATTTTCACAGCCTTTACCGTTTAAGTATTCACAAAGAATTTTATAACGGTTATCTTTTTCATCTGTAACTTCCTGAACATCCATATAAACTTGATATTCAAAACCGTTGAGCATTACAAATAAACCTTTTTCGCAGATTTCACGGCTTTTTCTGATGTACCAGAGGTTACTTCTGTTTTCGCGGAAGATACAATATTTATCTTCTTCGCAATGAAGATTTAATCCTTCGGAAATTGATTTTGTAATAAGCTGGATTTCGTCTCCATTGCCTGTTTTTACTGCAAAAGGATTTGAATTTTTTATCCAGCCGTATGCTCTGTCATATTTATTGTTATAAACTACAAAAGTTCTTTCATTTCCGCATCCGTTTGAATATGCAAAAACATTTTCGTTTACAAAATTATCCTGCCATAAATCGTAGAATAAGAAATTTTCTACACCGCTGAATAAATATCGCTTTTTCATAAGAGGGAAAATTTCTTTCCAGTGTCTGTCTACTAAATAGGAATTTGGTTTTTCGTCTTTATATGCCTTGGTATATTCCATACCATATTTTTCTGTATAACCTTCTATTTGACCGTGACCGAACATTGGTAAACCTGGCATTGTTATCATCAAAGTGCAGACACCAAAATATTTATCTCCGTCACCAAATTGAGCAATCGCTGTTTCTTCATCAGGATTGTTCATAAAGTTTACATAGCGTTTTAAAATCTGCGGATCAAAATTAATTGTATTTTTTACAGTATCACGGTATTTCTGATTTTCTTCTTTTTTGAGCATGTTCATGAATGCAGAGTTATATACACGATGCATACCAAGAG